>NZ_VCCF02000001.1:247500-377500 GCF_005938045.2 Pseudomonas sp. KBS0710
GGCCTTGTACACACCGCCCGTCACACCATGGGAGTGGGTTGCACCAGAAGTAGCTAGTCTAACCTTCGGGAGGACGGTTACCACGGTGTGATTCATGACTGGGGTGAAGTCGTAACAAGGTAGCCGTAGGGGAACCTGCGGCTGGATCACCTCCTTAATCGACGACATCAGCTGCTCCATAAGTTCCCACACGAATTGCTTGATTCATTGAAGAAGACGATAGAAGCAGCTTTAAGCTCCAAGCTGATAGCTCTTAGCTAATCAGTGACGCTCGAAATTGGGTCTGTAGCTCAGTTGGTTAGAGCGCACCCCTGATAAGGGTGAGGTCGGCAGTTCGAATCTGCCCAGACCCACCAATTTTGTTATGGGGCCATAGCTCAGCTGGGAGAGCGCCTGCCTTGCACGCAGGAGGTCAACGGTTCGATCCCGTTTGGCTCCACCATTAACTGCTTCTGCTGTTAGAGTTTAGAAATGAATATTCTGAAGTGAATATTGATTTCTAGTCTTTGATTAGATCGTTCTTTAAAAATTTGGGTATGTGATAGAAAGATAGACTGAACGTTACTTTCACTGGTAACGGATCAGGCTAAGGTAAAATTTGTGAGTTCTCTTAATTGAGAAATTCGAATTTTCGGCGAATGTTGTCTTCACAGTATAACCAGATTGCTTGGGGTTATATGGTCAAGTGAAGAAGCGCATACGGTGGATGCCTTGGCAGTCAGAGGCGATGAAAGACGTGGTAGCCTGCGAAAAGCTTCGGGGAGTCGGCAAACAGACTTTGATCCGGAGATGTCTGAATGGGGGAACCCAGCCATCATAAGATGGTTATCTTACGCTGAATACATAGGCGTAAGAGGCGAACCAGGGGAACTGAAACATCTAAGTACCCTGAGGAAAAGAAATCAACCGAGATTCCCTTAGTAGTGGCGAGCGAACGGGGACTAGCCCTTAAGTGGCTTTGAGATTAGCGGAACGCTCTGGAAAGTGCGGCCATAGTGGGTGATAGCCCTGTACGCGAAAATCTCTTAGTCATGAAATCGAGTAGGACGGAGCACGAGAAACTTTGTCTGAATATGGGGGGACCATCCTCCAAGGCTAAATACTACTGACTGACCGATAGTGAACTAGTACCGTGAGGGAAAGGCGAAAAGAACCCCGGAGAGGGGAGTGAAATAGATCCTGAAACCGTATGCGTACAAGCAGTGGGAGCCTACTTTGTTAGGTGACTGCGTACCTTTTGTATAATGGGTCAGCGACTTATTTTCAGTGGCGAGCTTAACCGAATAGGGGAGGCGTAGCGAAAGCGAGTCTTAATAGGGCGTCTAGTCGCTGGGAATAGACCCGAAACCGGGCGATCTATCCATGGGCAGGTTGAAGGTTGGGTAACACTAACTGGAGGACCGAACCGACTACCGTTGAAAAGTTAGCGGATGACCTGTGGATCGGAGTGAAAGGCTAATCAAGCTCGGAGATAGCTGGTTCTCCTCGAAAGCTATTTAGGTAGCGCCTCATGTATCACTGTAGGGGGTAGAGCACTGTTTCGGCTAGGGGGTCATCCCGACTTACCAAACCGATGCAAACTCCGAATACCTACAAGTGCCGAGCATGGGAGACACACGGCGGGTGCTAACGTCCGTCGTGAAAAGGGAAACAACCCAGACCGTCAGCTAAGGTCCCAAAGTTATGGTTAAGTGGGAAACGATGTGGGAAGGCTTAGACAGCTAGGAGGTTGGCTTAGAAGCAGCCACCCTTTAAAGAAAGCGTAATAGCTCACTAGTCGAGTCGGCCTGCGCGGAAGATGTAACGGGGCTCAAACCATACACCGAAGCTACGGGTATCACGTAAGTGATGCGGTAGAGGAGCGTTCTGTAAGCCTGTGAAGGTGAGTTGAGAAGCTTGCTGGAGGTATCAGAAGTGCGAATGCTGACATGAGTAACGACAATGGGTGTGAAAAACACCCACGCCGAAAGACCAAGGTTTCCTGCGCAACGTTAATCGACGCAGGGTTAGTCGGTCCCTAAGGCGAGGCTGAAAAGCGTAGTCGATGGAAAACAGGTTAATATTCCTGTACTTCTGGTTATTGCGATGGAGGGACGGAGAAGGCTAGGCCAGCTTGGCGTTGGTTGTCCAAGTTTAAGGTGGTAGGCTGGAATCTTAGGTAAATCCGGGATTCTAAGGCCGAGAGCTGATGACGAGTTAACTTTTAGTTAACGAAGTGGTTGATGCCATGCTTCCAAGAAAAGCTTCTAAGCTTCAGGTAACCAGGAACCGTACCCCAAACCGACACAGGTGGTTGGGTAGAGAATACCAAGGCGCTTGAGAGAACTCGGGTGAAGGAACTAGGCAAAATGGCACCGTAACTTCGGGAGAAGGTGCGCCGGTGAGGGTGAAGGACTTGCTCCGTAAGCTCATGCCGGTCGAAGATACCAGGCCGCTGCGACTGTTTATTAAAAACACAGCACTCTGCAAACACGAAAGTGGACGTATAGGGTGTGACGCCTGCCCGGTGCCGGAAGGTTAATTGATGGGGTTAGCTAACGCGAAGCTCTTGATCGAAGCCCCGGTAAACGGCGGCCGTAACTATAACGGTCCTAAGGTAGCGAAATTCCTTGTCGGGTAAGTTCCGACCTGCACGAATGGCGTAACGATGGCGGCGCTGTCTCCACCCGAGACTCAGTGAAATTGAAATCGCTGTGAAGATGCAGTGTATCCGCGGCTAGACGGAAAGACCCCGTGAACCTTTACTATAGCTTTGCACTGGACTTTGAATTTGCTTGTGTAGGATAGGTGGGAGGCTTTGAAGCGTGGACGCCAGTCTGCGTGGAGCCAACCTTGAAATACCACCCTGGCAACTTTGAGGTTCTAACTCAGGTCCGTTATCCGGATCGAGGACAGTGTATGGTGGGTAGTTTGACTGGGGCGGTCTCCTCCTAAAGAGTAACGGAGGAGTACGAAGGTGCGCTCAGACCGGTCGGAAATCGGTCGTAGAGTATAAAGGCAAAAGCGCGCTTGACTGCGAGACAGACACGTCGAGCAGGTACGAAAGTAGGTCTTAGTGATCCGGTGGTTCTGTATGGAAGGGCCATCGCTCAACGGATAAAAGGTACTCCGGGGATAACAGGCTGATACCGCCCAAGAGTTCATATCGACGGCGGTGTTTGGCACCTCGATGTCGGCTCATCACATCCTGGGGCTGAAGCCGGTCCCAAGGGTATGGCTGTTCGCCATTTAAAGTGGTACGCGAGCTGGGTTTAGAACGTCGTGAGACAGTTCGGTCCCTATCTGCCGTGGACGTTTGAGATTTGAGAGGGGCTGCTCCTAGTACGAGAGGACCGGAGTGGACGAACCTCTGGTGTTCCGGTTGTCACGCCAGTGGCATTGCCGGGTAGCTATGTTCGGAATAGATAACCGCTGAAAGCATCTAAGCGGGAAACTAGCCTCAAGATGAGATCTCACTGGAACCTTGAGTTCCCTGAAGGGCCGTCGAAGACTACGACGTTGATAGGTTGGGTGTGTAAGCGCTGTGAGGCGTTGAGCTAACCAATACTAATTGCCCGTGAGGCTTGACCATATAACACCCAAGCAATTTGACTACTCTAACGAGCATCAGATTGCGGTGTGTGAAGACGAGATGAACCGAAAGTTCGACGCTCACAAAACACCGAAAGCTGTCACATACCCAATTTGCTGAAGCGAAGCCAGCTGGCTACGACTCAGTACCCGAATTTCTTGACGACCATAGAGCATTGGAACCACCTGATCCCATCCCGAACTCAGTAGTGAAACGATGCATCGCCGATGGTAGTGTGGGGTTTCCCCATGTGAGAGTAGGTCATCGTCAAGATTAAATTCCGAAACCCCTGATTGCTAACGCAATCAGGGGTTTTGTTTTGGACGGTCGAAAATTGTGGGCACGCAACGTATCAAGCGTTTCCCTCTTGCAGCCTGCAACCGCCTTCAATGCTAAAGTCCATGCCTCGATTTTGCTTTTCCCAAGGAAGCCGTTATGCCGGATGCGACGTCCCTCAGCGCTGGATTCATGGTGGTTCACGGCAACCGCCTGGACGAGCTGCGCAGCCTGGTAGTCAGCTGGATGCGCCGTTATCCGTTGGCTCCTCTGGAAAACGAAATTGCCCTGGTCCAAAGCAACGGCATTGCCCAATGGCTCAAGCTGGCCTTGGCAGAAGATCCGGAAGAAGATGATATGGGCGGCTGTGGCATCGCCGCGGCTATCGATGTGCAACTGCCCGGTAGCTTCATGTGGCAGCTCTATCGCATGGTCCTGGGCAAAGACGAAATCCCGCCCAAGTCCCTGCTCGATAAAGCCCCGCTGACCTGGCGCCTGATGCGCCTGCTCCCGGAACTCATCGATCAACCGCACTTCGAGCCCCTGCAGCGCTTTCTCACCGACGACACCGACCTGCGCAAACGCTATCAACTGGCCGAACGTCTGGCCGACTTGTTCGACCAATACCAAGTCTACCGCGCCGACTGGCTGGAAGATTGGGCTGCCGGCCGCCACCAACTGCGCAGTGGCCGAGGCGACGCAAAGCCCCTGAACCCGGCGAACTGTTGGCAGGCAGAGTTATGGCGCGCACTGCTACTGGACGTAGGCGCAGAGGGCATGGCCGAAAGCCGCGCCGGTGTTCACCAGCGTTTCATCGAGCGGATCAACACCCTCGAAAAAGCCCCTCAAGGTCTGCCGTCCCGAGTCATCGTTTTCGGCATTTCATCCTTGCCCGCTCAAGCGCTGGAAGCACTCGCCGGCCTGGCACGCTTCAGCCAAGTCCTGCTGTGCGTACACAACCCTTGCCGCCACCACTGGTCCGACATCGTCGCCGACAAAGACCTACTGCGTAACGAATACAAACGTCAGGCGCGCAAAGCCGGCATGCCAGTCACTATCGACCCGCAAACCTTGCACCAGCATGCGCACCCCTTGTTGGCCGCCTGGGGCAAACAGGGCCGTGACTACATTAGCCTGCTGGACAGCTACGACGACCCCAACAGCTACCGCGCCGCCTTCCGTGATGGCCGCATCGACCTGTTCAGCGACAGCGAGCCCACCACGTTGCTCAACCAGTTGCAGGACGACATCCTCGAATTGCGCCCACTCAATGAAACACGTGAGATGTGGCCAGGCGTCGATCTAACACACGACAGCTCCATCCGCTTTCACATCGCCCACAGCGCCCAACGTGAAGTAGAGATTCTCCACGACCAATTGCTCCAACGCTTCAGCGCCGACCCAGCACTGCGCCCGCGGGACATCATCGTCATGGTCCCCGACGTCGACAGCTACGCGCCGCACATCCGCGCGGTCTTCGGTCAGCTTGAACGCAACGACCCGCGCTTCATCCCGTTCACCCTCACCGACCAAGGCCAACGCGGCCGCGATCCGCTGCTGATCGCCGTCGAACACCTGCTGAAACTCCCGGACAGCCGTTTCCCCGTCAGCGAAATCCTCGACCTGCTCGACGTCCCCGCGCTTCGCGAACGTTTTGCCATCAAGGAGCGCGACCTGCCCACGCTGCATCGCTGGATCGAAGGCGCCGGCATCCGTTGGGGCCTCAACGCCGAACAGCGCGCCGGCCTCGGCCTGCCCCATGAACTGGAGCAAAACAGCTGGCGATTCGGTCTGCGCCGCATGCTGCTGGGTTATGCCGTGGGCACTGGAATCGCCTGTGACGGTATTGAGCCCTACGATGAAATCGGCGGCCTCGACGCCGCGCTGATCGGCCCACTGGTGGCCTTGCTCGATGCGCTAAACCACGCTCATCAAGCCTTGTCACAACCGGCAAGCCCACAAGAATGGGGCGAGCGCCTGCAACGCTTGATGCAGCTGTTCTTCCTGCCCAGCAGCGAGCACGACGAGTATCTGCTCGGCCAGCTCGAACAGTTGCGAGAAGACTGGCTGGAAACCTGCGAGTCCGTTGGCCTGCAGGACGAGTTACCCCTTACCGTAGTCCGCGAAGCCTGGCTCGCCGGCCTCGACCAAGGCCGCCTGTCCCAGCGCTTCCTCGCGGGGGCTGTCAATTTCTGCACCCTGATGCCCATGCGTGCCATCCCGTTCAAGCTGGTCTGCCTGCTCGGCATGAACGACGGCGATTACCCGCGTGCCCAACCGCCGCTGGACTTCGACCTGATGGGCAGCGACTACCGCCCCGGCGACCGCTCACGCCGCGAAGACGACCGCTACCTGCTGCTCGAAGCCCTGCTATCGGCCCGCGATCAGCTCTACATCAGCTGGGTAGGCCGCAGCATCCGCGACAACAGCGACCGCCCGGCCTCGGTGTTGATCGGCCAACTGCGTGACCACCTCGCCAGCGGCTGGCACAACGCAGACACACAAGAACCCCTGCTGGAGGCCATGACCCAGGAGCACCCACTCCAACCCTTCAGCGCCCGCTATTTCCACGAAGGTGATGCACTGTTCAGCTACGCCCGCGAATGGCAATTGCTCCATCAAGCACCTTTGGCCACCGCCACAGAAGAACACTTGGCAGAGCATCACCAGGAAGAGCCCTTGAGCCTCGGCCAGTTGCAGGACTTTGTGCGCAACCCGGTCAAACACTTCTTCAGCCAGCGTCTGAAAGTGTTCTTCGAGGCCGCTGAAGTACCGCTGGCTGATGAAGAGCCTTTCGTTCTCGATGCGTTGCAACGCTACAGCCTCAGCGACAGCCTGCTCAATGCAGCCTTGGCCCAGCTCGATCACATAGACCAGGCCCTGAATGCCCAAGCCCTGCGCCTGCAAGGCAGTGGCCTGCTGCCCATGGTCGGTTTCGGCGAATGCCTGCGTAATGAATTGGTCGAGCCATTGCCCGATCTATTGCAGCGTTATCAACACTTACTGGCGCTCTGGCCCACGCCACAAACCGCGGCCGAACCGATCAGTTTTGAGCATCAAGGCATTGAGCTGGAAGGTTGGATCAGTGGCCTGCATCGGCGCAGCGATGGTGGATTGTTAAGCGTCACCACCATCCCCAACAGCATCGGCTCGATCAAGACCCGCAAGTGGCATCGCCTGATCCGCCCATGGGTCAATCATGTGGTGGCCTGCGCTTGCGGCTTGCCACTCAGTACCGGGCTGGTCGCCAGTGACGACACCCTGCTGCTGGCCCCGCTGGAAAAAAACATCGCCCAGGAAATACTCGGCAACCTGTTACTGGCCTGGCACACCGGCATGCGCAAACCGCTGCCCGTAGCGGTGAAAACCGCCTTCGCCTGGCTCGGCCAAACCGACCCGGACAAGGCCCAGGCAGCCGCCAGCAAAGCCTATGAAGGCGATGGCCTGACCACCGACGGCGAACGCCGCGAAACCCCGGCGCTCACCCGCCAATTCCCGGATTACGCCACGCTCATCGCCAGCGAAGAATTCGAAGGTTGGGCCGAAACCCTGTATCGCCCCTTGCTTAACGCCCCATGGCGATCACTCAGCAGCGAGGAGGCCGGCGCATGATCAGTAAACCTTTGGCCCTGGCCTTCCCACTCAAAGGCAGCCAGCTGATTGAAGCCAGCGCTGGCACCGGCAAGACTTTCACCATTTCCGCCCTGTACCTGCGCCTGGTGCTTGGCCACGGTGGTGACGAATCCGGTTTCGTTCGCGAACTGCTGCCACCGCAAATCCTGGTGGTGACCTTCACTGACGCCGCCACCAAAGAGCTGCGCGAACGCATCCGCATCCGCCTGGCCGAAGCTGCGCGGTTCTTTCGCGACGAAATCGAGCAACCGGACGCACTGATCGCCGACCTGCGTGACCAATACCTGCCCGAGCAATGGCCAGCCTGTGCCAACCGCCTGGACATCGCCGCCCAATGGATGGACGAAGCTGCGGTCTCGACCATCCACAGTTGGTGCCAGCGCATGCTGCGTGAACACGCATTCGACAGCGGCAGCCTGTTCACCCAGACCCTGGAAACCGACCACAGCGACCTGCTCGGCGAAGTACTGCGCGATTACTGGCGGCTGTTCTGCTACCCGATGCACGACGACGCGCTCAACTGGGTACGCAAAAACTGGAGCGGCCCCGCCGCGCTGATGCCACGCGTGCGCGCGCTGTTCGGCAGCGAACGGCCTACCGACGAGACGCGCGAACCGGCCGAACTGATCAGCGCCTGCTTGCAAGAACGCCGCGAAGCGCTGATAAACATCAAAGCGCCCTGGCAGCAATGGGCCATCGAACTGCGCGATATCTGCCTGCAAGCCGTCGCCGCCAAAGCCGTCGACGGCCGCAAGATGCAAGCACGCTACTTCGAACCCTGGTTCGAAAAGATCAGCGCCTGGGCCGCTGACGAAACCCTCGAACAACTCGACATCGGCACCGGCTTCACCCGCCTCACGCCCGATGGCATGGCCGAAGCCTGGAAGGGCGAGCCGCCGCGCCACCCCGGCATCGACGCCATGGCCAGCCTCAAGGCCAGCCTAGACGCGCTGCCAACGCCCGACGCCGCCGTGTTGCAACACGCCGCCGGTTGGGTCGGTAAACGCTTCGAAGAAGAAAAACGCCGCCGCGCCGAAATGGGCTTCGACGACATGCTGATCCGCCTCAATGCCGCCCTTCAAACGGACGGCGGCGAGCGCTTGGCCAGCGTGATCCGTGAGCAGTTCCCGGTCGCTCTGATCGACGAATTCCAGGACACCGACCCGGTGCAATACAGCATCTTCGACAGCATCTACCGTATCGAAGACAACCACCTCGACAGTGGCCTGTTCCTGATCGGCGACCCCAAGCAAGCGATCTACGCCTTCCGTGGCGCCGACATCTACACCTACCTGCGCGCCCGCCAGTCCACCACCGGCCGCCATCACACTCTGGGCACCAACTTCCGTTCCAGCCATGCGATGGTCGAAGCGGTCAACCATGTGTTCCAGCGTGCCGAAACCGGCCGGGGCGCGTTCCTGTTCCGTGAGCCGAATGGCGACAACCCGGTGCCGTTCCACTCGGTGTTGTCCCAAGGCCGCAAAGAGCAGTTGCAAGTCGATGGTCAAACCCTGCCGGCGATGAACCTCTGGCACCTGCCCACCGATCAGCCGATTTCCAACGCGGTCTATCGCCAACAACTGGCAGCCGCCTGTGCCACACAAATTGTTGAGTTGCTCAATGGTGGGCAGCAAGGCACGGCCGGATTCGTAAAAGCTGACAGCTTTAAAGGCGTACTCCCGTCAGACATCGCCATCCTGGTGCGCGACGGCAAGGAAGCCCAAGCCGTGCGCGCCGAACTGGCCGCCCGGGGTGTACGGAGCGTTTATCTGTCTGACAAGGACTCGGTATTCGCCGCCCAGGAAGCCCACGACCTGCTGGCCTGGCTCAAGGCCTGCGCCGAGCCGGACGTCGAGCGCCCACTGCGCGCCGCCCTGGCCTGCGTCACCCTGAACCTGTCACTGGCGGAACTGGAGCGTCTGAACCAGGACGAACTGGCGTGGGAAACCCGCGTAATGCAGTTCCGTGGTTATCGCGCGATCTGGCGCACACAAGGCGTGCTGCCGATGCTGCGACGCCTGTTGCATGATTTCAAACTGCCGCAAACCCTGATCGCCCGCAGTGACGGCGAGCGCGTATTGACCAACCTGTTGCACCTGAGCGAACTGCTGCAACAGGCCGCGTCAGAGCTGGACGGCGAACAGGCGCTGATACGCCACCTGGCCGAACACCTGGCGCTGTCGGGGCAGGCCGGTGAAGAACAGATTCTGCGCCTGGAAAGCGACGAGCAACTGGTCAAGGTGGTGACCATCCACAAATCCAAGGGACTGGAATACGACCTGGTCTTCCTGCCCTTTATCTGCTCGGCCAAGCCGGTGGATGGCAGCCGCTTGCCGCTGCATTACCACGACGAACATGGCAAATCCCAAGTCAGCCTGCGGCCCACCGCCGAGCTGATTGCCCAAGCCGACGACGAGCGCCTGGCCGAAGACCTGCGTTTGTTCTACGTCGCCCTCACGCGTGCCAAACACGCGTGCTGGTTGGGCATTGCCGACCTCAAGCGTGGCAATAACAGCAGCTCGGTCTTGCACCTGTCCGCGCTGGGTTATCTGCTCGGCGCCGGTGCCTCGTTGGGCGAATCCGCCGGTCTGGCGCGCTGGCTGCTGGACTTGCAGGAGGGCTGCGCTGCCATCCACTACACCCACGTGCCCGACGCGCAAGACAGCCTGTTTCACCCACCACGCAACGAGGCCACCTTGCTTGCACCGCTACTGCCCAAGCGCAAGGCCGCTGAAAATTGGTGGATCGCTTCTTACAGTGCGCTAAGAATTGGCGACAGCATGAGCGCCGCCACCCTGGAAGCACCAGAAAGCCCACAAGCCCAGAAGCTGTTTGACGACGAACGCCTCGACCCCGACGCACCGCGTGAAGTGGCAGCGTCTGGCGGCGACATTCACCGTTTCCCACGTGGCCCTAACCCCGGCACCTTTCTCCATGGCCTGTTGGAATGGGCGGGTCAGGAAGGCTTCAACGTGACGCCCGAGGCCATCGAAAAAGCCGTGGGCGCCCGCTGTAATCGGCGCAACTGGGAAGGCTGGATCGTCACCCTCAGCGGCTGGCTCGGCCATTTGCTGCAAACGCCGCTGCCGGTAGATAACGATCTAGTCGCCCTCAGCAGCCTGCAGCACTACCAGATCGAAATGGAGTTCTGGTTCGCCAGCCACAAAGTCGACGTGCTGGCCCTCGACAAGCTGGTGTGCCAATACACCCACAACGGCGTGTCCCGAGTGGCCGCCGAATCGGTGCTGCTCAACGGTATGTTCAAGGGGTTTATCGACCTTACGTTCGAACACGACGGCCGCTATTACGTGGCCGACTACAAATCCAACTGGCTCGGCCCTGACGATTCAGCCTACACCCAGGACGCCATGGAACAGTCGATCCTTGAGCATCGGTACGACCTGCAATACGTACTTTACCTGCTGGCCCTGCACCGCCAGTTGAAGGCACGCCTGCCGGATTACGACTACGACCGCCATATCGGCGGCGCGCTGTACCTGTTCCTGCGTGGCACCCAGGCCACCAGCCAAGGCGCGTATTTCACCCGGCCCCCACGGGAGCTGATCGAAGGCTTGGACCTGCTGTTCCAGGGCAAACCCATCCCGCCCAAGGTTGAGCCCGCCTGGGAACAAGGAGTGCTGCTATGAGCCTGTCGCCATTACCGCTTGAGGAGCTGATGCCCCTCAGCCGCGCTGCCGACCTGCTGCAACTGTTGGAGCGCTGGGTTGACCGTGGCTGGCTGCGCGCATTGGACAAAGCCTTCGTCGGCTTCCTCCACGAACTCGACCCGCAGGCCGACCCGCTGGTATTACTGGCCGCCGCATTGACCAGCCACCAACTGGGCCATGGCCACGTCTGCCTGGACCTGTTCGAAACCCTTAAAGCGCCCGACTTTGCCCTGTCATTGCCCCCCGAAGGCGACCTGCAAACCGGCGCCATGCTGCTGCCCTCGCAATTGCTCGACGGCCTTGATGGCGCCCACTGGTGCCATGCGCTGGCCGCCAGCCACTTGGTCGCGCTGGCTGTCGATGGCAGTGAATCGGCCCAAAGCCGCCCGCTGGTACTGTCCGGCAAACGCCTGTATTTGCGCCGCTACTGGACCTACGAACGGCGCATCGACACGGCGTTGCGCCTGCGCCTGGCCACCCAGGAAACCGTCGCCACTGATTTGCCGCAGCGCCTGAACACCTTGTTCGATCAACCGCCGCCGGACGGCGTGATCGACTGGCAAAAACTCGCCTGCGCCCTGGCCACACGCGGTGCCTTCAGCATCGTTACCGGCGGCCCCGGCACCGGCAAAACCACCACCGTCGTGCGCTTGCTCGCGCTGCTGCAGGCCCCGGCCGTAGAGGCCAACAGCCCATTGCGCATCCGCCTCGCCGCGCCCACCGGCAAAGCCGCCGCACGCCTCACCGAATCCATCAGCCAGCAAGTGTTGTCGCTGAATGTGCCCGACAGCGTGCGGGAAAAAATCCCCACCCAGGTCACCACGGTTCACCGTCTGCTCGGCAGCCGCCCTGGCACGCGACATTTTCGCCATCACCTCGGCAACCCGTTGCCATTGGACGTGCTGGTGGTGGACGAAGCCTCGATGATCGACCTGGAAATGATGGCCAACCTGCTGGACGCCTTACCGCCCCACGCACGCCTGGTATTGCTCGGTGACAAAGACCAACTCGCCTCGGTAGAAGCCGGCGCGGTGCTCGGCGACCTATGCCGTGATGCCGAAGCCGGCTGGTACAGCCCCGACACGCGCCACTGGCTGCAAGCGGTCAGCGGCGAAGACCTCAGCGTCAGCGGCCTGCAGGAAGACCTCGATGGCAGTCATCCGCTCGCCCAGCAAGTGGTCATGCTGCGCTACTCGCGACGTTTCGGCGAAGGCAGTGGCATCGGCCAATTGGCGCGCTGGGTTAACCAGCAAAACGCCGAAGAGGCGCGCAAACTGCTTGCCGCGCGTAGCCACAGCGACCTGTTCTGCCTCAGCCTCAAGGGCGAACATGACCACGCCCTTGAGCGCCTGGTGCTGGACGGGCAGGGCGACGAAGCCCAAGGTTATCGCTATTACCTCAACCTGCTGCACAGCGCGCGCCCGGCCCTCGACACCCCGCGCGAAGACCTCGCCTGGACCCATTGGGCGCAGCAACTGCTGCAAGCCTTCGACGCCTTCCAACTGCTCTGCGCCGTGCGCAAAGGCCCGTGGGGCGTGGAAGGTTTAAACCAGCGCATCACCGCCGCCTTGCGCAAAGTGCGGCTGATCGAAGGCGATGACCAATGGTACGAAGGCCGCCCGGTGCTGATGACCCGCAACGACTACGGCCTGGGTTTGATGAACGGCGACATCGGCATCGCCCTCAAACTGCCCGAAAGTGACGGCGGCCCACAGGTGCTGCGTGTGGCTTTCCCACGCAACGATGGCCAGGGCGGCGTGCGTTTTGTACTGCCCAGCCGTCTGAATGATGTGGAAACCGTGTACGCCATGACCGTGCACAAATCCCAGGGCTCGGAATTCACCCACACGGCGCTGATCCTGCCGGATGCGCTGAACCCGGTGCTGACCAAAGAGCTGATCTACACCGGCATCACCCGCGCCAAACGCTGGTTCAGCTTGATCGAACCGCGTGGCGGGGTGTTTGAAGAAGCGGTGCGGCGCAAGGTCAAACGCCTGAGCGGGTTGATGCTGGAGTTGGAGGCTGCGCCTGATAAAACTGACTGATAGGTCATGAAAAATTTCTGGTTTAGTTGCCTGATTTTTCTGAAAAAATAGCGGGCTTTGATAAACCCCCAATTCGTGGGGTTTTGCGCCGCTGTGCTATCGTTGCGGCATCACCCTGTAAAACATTTGAGAGAATCGCTGCATGAACGTGGCTGTCTCGCCCACAGAGCGCAGTTTGAGCTGGAGACGCATGTTACTGGTGGCAGTGCTATGCCTGCTCGCGCCCGGCGTATTTGCGCAGACGCCCAGCCTGGCCGATCACCGCGCCCAAGCCGTCACTCAAGTGGTACTCGGCATTCTCAGTTACGCACGTTGGCCGGTGGAGCCTGCACAACTGCGCTTGTGCATCGTCGGCCCCACCCAATACACCGACGACCTGATCAAAGGCACCACCCAGGCCACTGGCCGCCCGGTGGTGGTGAAGCGCCTGCTCGCCGACAACCCCGATATCGTCAGCGCCTGCGACGCCATTTACATCGGTAAACTTTCCGCCGATGAACGCAGCCGCCTGTTCACCTCATTGATCGGTCACCCGGTGCTCAGCATCAGCGAAGGCGGCGACCAATGCACCGTGGGCAGCCTGTTCTGCCTGCGCGTGGGCGATGAGCAAGTGTCGTTTGAGGTCAACCTGGACTCCGTCGCCCGCAGTGGCGTGCGCATCCACCCCAGCGTGTTGCAACTGTCCCGACGTCGAGCGCCAGCGCCATGAGAACCGCAAAAGCGCGGCCGACCTTGCGTTCGGTCATTGGCCGTGGGCATTTGATCCTGGCACTGGTGGCCGTGACCCTGGCCAGTGTGTCGCTGACCCTGCTTGGCGTGCTGGCGCTGCGGGTGTATGCCGAACACAACCTGCACCTGATCGCGCGCTCCATCAACTACACCGTGGAAGCTGCGGTGGTGTTCGACGACAGTGCCGCCGCCACCGAAGCGCTGAGCCTGATTGCATCGACCGAAGAAGTGGCCCAGGCCGAAGTCTTCGATGCCAACGGCAAGCTGCTGGCGCAATGGATACGGCCCGATACCGGCATGCTCTCCAAGGTTGAGCTGGCGGTGGCGCACACCCTGCTTGAACAGCCGATCAGCCAGCCGATCCTGCACCAGGGCCAACCCGTCGGCAGTATTCACTTGGTCGGCCACGGTGGCAGCCTGCTGCGCTTTTTACTCAGCGGCCTGGCCGGGATTCTGATCTGTACCGCGCTCAGCGCCTGGGTCGCGTTGTACCTGGCGCGGCGTCTGTTGCAGGGCATCACCCAACCGCTGCAAAGCCTTGCCGCCGTGGCCCACGCCGCCCGCAGCGAGCGCGATTTCGACCGGCGCGTGCCACCGGCGCAGATCGCCGAACTCGACAGCCTCGGCAGCGACTTCAACGCCCTGCTCGGCGAGATGGAAGCCTGGCAAAGCCACCTGCAAAGTGAAAATGAAACCCTCGCGCACCAGGCCAGCCACGACAGCCTCACCGGCTTGCCCAATCGCGCGTTTTTCGAGGGCCGCATGATCCGTGCGTTGCGCAGCGCCGCCAAGGTCAATGAGAAGGTGGCGGTGCTGTTCCTCGACAGCGACCGCTTCAAAGACATCAACGACAACTTCGGCCACGCCGCCGGCGATGCCGTGCTGGTCGCCGTCGCCGAGCGCGTGCGCGCGCAACTGCGTGAGGATGACCTGGTGGCGCGCCTGGGCGGTGATGAATTCGCGATCCTGCTGGCGCCGCTGCACAAGGCCGAGGATGCCCAGCGCATCGCCGATAAGATCATTGCCAGCATGGACAAGCCGATCCCATTGCCCGGCAACGAACAGGTGTTGACCTCCCTCAGTATCGGCATCGCCATCTACCCCGATCATGGCGCCACTCCCGGCACCTTGCTCAATGCCGCCGACGCGGCCATGTACCAAGCCAAGCGGCTGTCCCAAGGCAGCCAGCAAACGGCGGAGGCGGAGCCTACCGCTGCCAATGTTCAACACAGGAGTTGATCCCTTGTTCTCTAAAACGCGTGTTCTGTTTATCACTTTGCTGGTGGCCTTCCTGGCCCTCGGCGGCTGCCAGACGCCGCCACCCAAAGGCCTGAGCCCGGCGCAAATCGCCGTACTTAAACAGCAAGGCTTTGAACTGACTGACGAAGGTTGGGCGTTCGGCCTGTCCGGCAAAGTGCTGTTCGGCAGCGATGTGGAAAGCCTCAATAAAGCCAGCACCGACATCGTCGAACGCATCGGCAAAGCCCTGACGGGCGCCGGCATCGAACGCGTGCGCGTCGACGGCCACACCGACGCCTCCGGCAAAGAAACCTACAACCAGCAACTGTCCCTGCGCCGCGCCAAAAGCGTGGGCAAGGTGCTGACCGGCGTGGGCATGAAAGAAGAAAACATCCAACTACGCGGCCTGGGCAGCAGCGAACCGGTGGCGTCAAACACCACCGTGGCGGGTCGCACGGAGAACCGGCGCGTGTCGATCGTCGTGATCGCCGACTAAGCACCACACTCAGTTCCAAAGTGGCAATGCGGTCAACTGTGGGAGCTGGCTTGCCTGCGATGGCGGTGTATCAGCAGTAGATAAGCTGCCTGACCCACCGCCATCGCAGGCAAGCCAGCTCCCACACTCATTTGTGCCAGCCCTGAATCCTGTGCCCACCACCCTTCAACTGTGGGAGCGGGCTTGCTCGCGAATGCGGTACATCAGTAACAATCAAGCTACCTGACCCACCGCCATCGCAGGCAAGCCAGCTCCCACACTTATTTGTGCCAGACCTGAATCCTCTGCCCGCCGCAGTTCAAGTGTGGGAACCGGGCTTGCCCGCGATGGCGGTGGGTCAGCTGAGGATTTACTCACTGACCCACCGCTTTCGCGAGCAAGCCCGCTCCCACATTTTGTTTTGCAGTGAGCTTGCTGCCGTGTCCGCTTAGCTGCTCGGCGTCATTGCTTGCGTCAGATCATCCACCACGGCTTTGCCCATCTCACACAGGTAATGCGCGGCCCACGCGTATTGCTCTACACCCACACTCATGACGAATCTTGATGGCTAAGCTGATGAGGTTTCGCTTTTTCGCAAGTGGTGGGCTTAGTTAAATGGGCGCTCTAACTAACCACCTTAAAGAATCTCGATGATCATAAAAGGCAGTAATTTCAGCCAAGAGGTGTGCAGCCATGCAACAGCCTTTGTTGATGAACTACAAGGCACACCCACTCAACTTCCGGGCAACAAGCCGATGCCTATCAGTAATCCTGAGGTACTCGCTCTGATTTATTCCGGGGCGGACGTGACAGTTGATTCGTCTATGTTCTCGGCGTTGCAGCGTAACAGTCAGGCAATAGCGGCTCGAGATTCGAAGCGCCACGTAACGTTCCGGAATGCAGCGATGATTGATCAGTCAGAACGGTTAGCGCTGTCGAAAAATGCACCCATGGCTGTGCATTTCGATTTTTCTTGAGCGTTGTCTCGATACCTAAAATGAGCAAGTTATCAGACATGGCCTGCTAGACATTTGAAGTGTTCTTATCTCAAAAAGAAAAAGCCGAGCCCATGGACAACTCCGATATTGCGATCACGCTGGTCTTGATCTCTGCCTTCATGCACGCCACCTGGAACGCTGTAGTCCGCGCCGGTAGCAGTCGCTTCATGACCTTGGCCATGGTTGATGGTACCGCGCTAGTGATATGCCTGCTGGCCTTGCCATTTGTCAGTGTGCCGAGCCTGGAGGTTGGGGGCTATATCCTTGTCTCTGTGATGCTCAATACGGTCTATCGGCTATTTCTGATCAAGGCGTATGAAACGGGTGACTTCGGCCAGGTTTACCCCGTGATGCGTGGGGTACCGCCCGTATTGGTCGCGCTGTTTTCCTACTTTCTGCTGCATGAGCAGTTGTCACTCCAGGCTTTGACGGGAGTGTTGCTGATTTGTGTGGGGATTATCAGCCTGACCTTTGTGCGCAGGATGACGGCGCAGATGTTCAAGCCGATCCTGATGGCGGTGTGCGCCGGTGTGTTTATTGCGTTTTACACGGTGGTGGATGCCAAAGGTGTAAGGGCCAGTGAGACGGTCCTGCAGTACATCATCTACCTGACAGTGTTCCAGAGTATTCCGATCCCTGTGCTGGCGTTTTCCAAAGAGCGTTCAGCTTTGGCTCAAGCGATACGTGGGCATTGGAGGGTAGGCCTGTTAGGCGGTGTTTTTTACCTGGCGTCTTACGGATTGGTGTTGTTTGCGTTATCGCTGGATGCGGTCGCCAAGGTCTCAGCGCTGCGGGAAACCAGTGTTATTATCGGCGCCATTATTGCCGCGCTTTTCTTTCATGAACGGTTCGGTTGGCGACGGATGCTGTCGGCATTCGTCATTGTTTGCGGGATCATCTTGATCAAAGTGAGCACCTGATGGCCCAGCGTCCGCCTCCCACACCCATGCTTCAAGCGTTCGTCAGCGCAGCGCAAACGGGTAGTTTTGCGCGTGCTGCATCTGAGCTCAACCTCACCGCCAGTGCCATCAGTCATCAAATTGCGGGCCTTGAGGAGTGGTGGGGCCTGCAGTTGTTTGAGCGACACTCGCGCGGTGTCAAGCTGACGGCAGCGGGGCAGGCCTTATTGCCGGTAACCGACGGATTTTTCAAGGCGCTGGACGGGGTGCTGCATTCACTCAACCCCGGTAAATCCCAGCCGTTGTACCTCTCATGCACGTCTTCCCTCTGTTCGACGTGGCTGATTCCCAGAATGCACGGTTCTCACACTGAGGCCTCGTTCAACATTGACCTGGTGTTGACCAGCGCTGACATGAGCGGTGCCAGCCTGGAGGCTCATCAATACGATGTTGCGGTGGTGATGGGGTACGGTGACTACCCGGATCATCATGTTGAACTGCTGATGCGCGACGCGGTGTTCCCCGTTTGTTCGCCGGAGTTTCTGCGGTTGAAGGGTGATATTGCACTGGAAGATGTCGCCCGGTACCCGCTGATCCATCGGGTGGACGATCAGGTGTGTCCGGGTTGGGAAAGCTGGTTTGCATTTCAGGGGCTGGCGGCGCCGCCCTATCACCATGGGCCGCGATTTCCGGATTCGAGCCAGGCGATCAGTCTGGCGGTGAAGGGCACAGGGATTGCGCTGGGTAGAACTGCGTTGGTCTACGACCAATTGGAAGGCGGCACATTGGTTGCGCTGAATAGCCCAGTGATGATGTCGCCAGCGGCCTACTACATCATTTGCCGAAACGGACGACAGTCGGAGCCCGATATCGCTCGGTTAATTGATTGGCTCAAGAGCACCGCGGGTGAGTTTTTGCGGGAAGTGCGGGCTCGGTATCCGCAAATAGCTGGGGCTGGTGCGATTTAACTATGAGAACGATCTAATCCAGGCAATTCAGCCAGGGATTTATTGACTGACCCACCGCCATCGCAGGCAAGCCAGCTCCCACACTTATTTGTGCCAGACCTGAATCCTGTGCCCGCCGTAGTTCAAGTGTGGGAGCGGGCTTGCCCGCGATGGCGGTGGTTCAGACAATGATTTACTCACTGACCCACCGCTTTCGCGAGCAAGCCCGCTCCCACATTTTGTTTTGCAGTGTGCTTGCTGGCGTGTTCGCTTAGCTGCTCGGCGTCATCGCTTGCGTCAGGTCATCCACCACGGCTTTGCCCATCTCACACAGGTAGTGCGCGGCCCAGGCGTATTGTTCGCCGCGTACATCCATGGCGGCTTCCATGGCGAGTTTTTTGGAGTAGAACAGCAGGGTGGAGGCGTGTTCCAGGGCTTGCTCGATGGGCATGCCGGAGTTGACGCGGAACAGCGTTTTTTGGTTTTCGCCGTAGTCGCCGAAGGTGACGACGCCGAGGGTGGTGATAGAGGACAGCGGTGGATCGGGGACGATTTTGCTCATGATGATTGCTCTCTGCTGAAGTAGAGCTGCCACATCACATCGCTAAACATGAAGAGGGTGGCAGCTGTGTGCAGGTTAGCGATCCGGGCCAGAGCGCATCCCGGGTAGACTCGAAAGTCTCCCGCACACAGCCGCCATAAAACGCTAAAAGCTGACGAGAGCCAGCTGATACTGTTGGGGGCAGTGTCACGCCTGAAACCCGGATCGCTAAACCCGATCGCTGATGAGCAGCGAAGTCAGGAGGCTAGTGACCCAAACGGTAAGGCGCAATAGGGTAGAGAGTCTCTAGGAAACGTCCTGCAAATTAAAGCGAATCGTCGCTGATGGCCTTTTAATCCGCGAACCTCATCTCCCGCGTTTCCCCCATCAACAACCCCGCGTTCTGCTCCGTCACTTCCCTGATGTAATCCCACAGCAACGTAATCCGCTTCAACTTCCTCAAATCCTCCCGGCAATACATCCAAAACTGCCGCGTAATCGCAATCTGCTCCCCCAGCACCGGCAACAACCGTGGGTCCTGCGCTGCCAAGAAACACGGCAATATCGCCATCGACCGCCCCTGCTGCGCCGCCACGTACTGCGCGATCACGCTGGTACTGCGCAAACTCGCGCTGGCGCCGGGCACCACGTTGGCCAGGTACAACAGCTCCGAGCTGAACGCCAGGTCATCCACATAGCTGATAAACGGATGCTCAGCCAGATCCGCCGGTTTGCGGATCGGCGGGTGTTGGTCGAGGTAGTCCTGGGTCGCGTACAGCTGCAGTTTGTAGTCGCACAGTTTGCAGCACACATACGGCCCGTGTTCCGGGCGCTCCAGGGCGATCACAATGTCGGCTTCGCGTTTGGACAGGCTGATGAAGTGGGGCAGTGGCAGGATATCCACGGAAATGGCCGGATACGTATCGACGAAATGGCTCAACTGCGGCGTGACAAAAAAACTGCCGAAACCTTCGGTGCAGCCCATGCGCACATGACCGGACAGCGCCACGCCGGAGCCGGAAACCTGCTCGCAGGCCATGTGCAACGTGCTTTCGATGGACTCCGCATAACCCAGCAAACGCTGGCCTTCGGTGGTGAGTACGAAGCCGTTGGTCCGGGATTTTTCGAACAACAATGTGCCGAGCGACACTTCCAACGAGCTGATGCGCCGCGACACGGTGGTGTAGTCCACCGCCAGGCGCTTGGCGGCGACGCTGGCCTTGCGGGTGCGGGCCACTTCGAGGAAAAACTTCAGGTCATCCCAGTTCAGGGAGCCAAGCGAGGTGATGTTTTTTTGCATATTGGACCGGCTTTTATGTGCGTTCTTATTAGAGATTTGCACATCTATACTCCAAAAACAGTCCGAACGCCTCATTCTTCAAGGCGATTCAACGCCTTGGTTCTCTGCACAAATATAAGATTTGGAGACCACATGAACGCTTCTGCCGATATTTCCGTGCAACAGGTCAAGTTGCTGATCAACGGTGAATGGGTCGAGTCCAAGACCACCCACTGGCAAGACATCGTCAACCCGGCCACCCAAGAGGTATTGGCCAAAGTCCCTTTCGCCACCGCCGATGAAGTCAACGCCGCCATCGACGCCGCCCATCAAGCGTTCCAGACCTGGAAGCTCACGCCGATCGGCGCACGCATGCGCATCATGCTCAAGCTGCAAGCCTTGATCCGCGAACATTCCAAGCGCATCGCCGTAGTCCTCAGCGCCGAGCAGGGTAAGACCATTGCCGACGCCGAAGGCGATATTTTCCGTGGCCTGGAAGTGGTTGAACACGCATGCTCCATCGGCACCTTGCAGATGGGCGAATTCGCTGAAAACGTCGCCGGTGGTGTCGACACCTACACCCTGCGCCAGCCCATCGGCGTATGCGCCGGTATTACCCCGTTCAACTTCCCGGCGATGATTCCACTGTGGATGTTCCCGATGGCGATTGCCTGCGGTAACACCTTCGTCCTCAAACCGTCCGAACAAGACCCTCTGTCGACGATGCTGCTGGTAGAACTGGCGCTGGAAGCCGGTGTGCCGGCCGGGGTGCTCAACGTGGTTCACGGCGGCAAGGATGTGGTGGATGCGCTGTGTACCCACAAAGATATCAAGGCGGTTTCCTTCGTCGGTTCGACCGCCGTCGGCACCCACGTGTACGACCTGGCCGGCAAACACGGCAAGCGCGTGCAGTCGATGATGGGCGCCAAGAACCACGCCGTGGTACTGCCGGACGCCAACCGCGAACACACGCTGAATGCCCTGGTCGGTGCCGGTTTCGGCGCGGCGGGCCAGCGTTGCATGGCCACCTCGGTGGTGGTGCTGGTGGGCGCGGCCAAGCAGTGGCTGCCGGATTTGAAAGCGCTGGCGCAAAAACTCAAGGTCAATGCCGGCAGCGAAGCCGGTACGGATGTCGGCCCGGTGATCTCCAAACGCGCCAAAGCCCGCATCCTGGAGCTGATCGAAAGCGGCGTAAAAGAAGGCGCCAAGCTGGAGCTGGATGGCCGCGACATCAAGGTGCCAGGCCTCGAACAAGGCAACTTCGTCGGCCCGACCCTGTTCTCGGGCGTGACCACTGATATGCAGATCTACACCCAGGAAATCTTCGGCCCAGTGCTGGTGGTACTGGAAGTCGCCACGCTGGATGAGGCCATTGCGCTGGTCAACGCCAACCCGTTCGGCAACGGCACTGGCCTGTTCACCCAAAGTGGTGCGGCGGCGCGTAAGTTCCAGAGCGAAATCGATGTAGGCCAGGTCGGCATCAACATCCCGATTCCGGTGCCAGTGCCGTTCTTCAGCTTCACCGGTTCGCGCGGTTCCAAACTCGGCGACCTCGGCCCGTATGGCAAGCAAGTGGTGCAGTTCTACACCCAGACCAAAACCGTCACCAGCCGCTGGTTCGACGACGACACGGTTAACGATGGCGTCAACACCACCATCAACCTGCGCTGATTCCGGGAGACGACCATGAAGATTGCATTTATCGGCTTGGGCAACATGGGCGCACCCATGGCCCGCAACCTGCTTTTGGCTGGCAATAAGCTGAATGTATTCGACGTAAATCCAGGCGTGTTCAAGGAGTTCGCAGAACTGGGCGCCACCGTCGCAGGCTCACCGCGTGAAGCGGCACAAGGCGCGGAGCTGGTGATTACAATGCTGCCCGCCGCCGCCCATGTGCGCAGCGTTTGGCTGAACGAAGACGGTGTGCTCGCCGGGATGGGTGAAGGCGTGCCGGCCGTGGATTGCAGCACCATCGACCCGCAAACCATCCGCGAGGTTGCCGCTACGGCGGCCAAGCAAGGTGTGGTGATAGCTGATGCTCCAGTCTCTGGCGGCACCGGTGGTGCTAGCGCAGGGACCCTGACCTTCATGGTCGGCGCCACCCCGGAACTGTTCGCCACCCTGCAACCGGTGCTGGCGCAGATGGGCCGCAATATCGTGCATTGCGGCGACGTCGGCACCGGCCAGATCGCCAAGATCTGCAACAACCTATTGCTCGGCATCAGCATGGTCGGCGTCAGCGAGGCCATGGCCCTGGGTGATGCGCTGGGCATCGACACGCAAGTGCTGGCCGGCATCATCAACAGCTCCACCGGGCGCTGCTGGAGTTCCGACACTTACAACCCATGGCCGGGCGTGATTGAAACTGCGCCGTCGTCCCGTGGCTATACCGGTGGTTTCGGCGCCGACCTGATGCTCAAAGACCTGGGCCTGGCCACCGAAGCCGCGCGCCAGGCCAAGCAACCGGTGATCCTCGGCGCCGTGGCCCAGCAGTTGTATCAATCGATGAGTCAGCGTGGGGAAGGCGGTAAAGACTTCTCGGCCATCATCAACAGCTATCGCAAACCCAAGTAGGGGCGTTTCCGAGAGCCCGCGTCCGGCGGGTTCTCGGGTTTTTGCTTCTCAGGCAAACACGAAATACTTACGCACTGTCTCGACCACTTCCCACGTGCCCTTCATGCCGGGCTCTACCACAAAGATATCCCCAGCCCGTAGGTGAATCGGCTCCATGCCTTCTGGGGTGATCACGCAGTAGCCTTCCTGGAAGTGGCAGTATTCCCACTTCACGTATTCCACGTACCACTTGCCCGGTGTGCAGATCCACGTGCCCATGATCTTGCTGCCGTCTTCGCTGGTGTAGGCGTTGAGGTTGACGGTGTGCGGGTCGCCCTCGAGCTTTTCCCACTTGCAGGCATCCAGGACAGGTAGCGGATGGGTGTCGCGCAGTACGGTGATGGGCTTGGACATGATGGCTCCGAGGCAGGGAATGGAAGCGTTCACCCTAAGGCCTTGGGCGTTGGGCCAGTGGTCTGAACTCGACATCGGGATGCCCAGAAGCGCAGGCAAATGCGATCTCTCAGACACTGTGCAGTCCCTGTGGGAGCCGGGCTTGCCCGCGATAGCGGAGTGTCAGGTGCTGGAGATGCAAGCTGTGCCGCCGTCATCGCGGGCAAGCCCGGCTCCCACAGGGGATGGAGGAATTCTTGTGTGATAGGTTTGTGCGGTAAACCGCTGTTTCCTCGCAGTAACTGCGAAAGATTTCCCGCCTTGCGCTGGAATTAGCAAGAAAATGCACAGCCCGCCCTCGTATCATTCACCCAAGAACGAGTGAGAGCCTTGCAATGAACCCAATAAAAACGTGGTGGGATATCAGCCCGCCCTTGAGCACGGCGACCCCGACCTGGCCGGGCGATACGCCGTTCCAGGAAGAGCGCGTTTGGCAGTTTGGCCCGCAGTGCCCGGTGAATGTGGGGCGCGTGACGTTTTCGCCGCACACCGGCGCCCATGTGGACGCGCCGCTGCATTACAGCGCCGACGGCGCGCCGATCGGCGAGGTGTCGCTGGATGTGTACATGGGCCCGTGCCGGGTGTTGCATTGCCTGGGCAGCGGCGCGTTGGTGCAGCCGCATCAATTGCAAGGGCGTGTGGATAACTTGCCTGAGCGCGTGCTGCTGCGCACTTATCCACAAGCGCCGCTGACCGAATGGGACTCGAACTTCACCGCCATCGCACCACAAACCATTGAGCTGCTCGCCAGCCTGGGCGTGCGCCTGATCGGTATCGACACGCCGTCCCTGGACCCGCAACAGTCCAAGACCATGGATTCGCACAACGCCGTGGCCCGCCATGGCATGGCGATTCTCGAAGGCATCGTGCTCGATGACGTGCCGGAGGGCGACTATGAGTTGATCGCACTGCCGCTGCGCTTTGCCAGCCTGGACGCCAGCCCCGTCCGTGCCATTCTCCGCCCGCTCAAGGAGCCCACGCGATGAGCCAGTGTCCCTTTTCACCTGATTACCAGCCGCCGGAAGAATGGCATAACGCCGAACTGAATTTTTCCGAGTCCATGAGCTACGGCGACTACCTGGACCTGGGCAAAGTCCTCAGCGCCCAGCACCCGCTGTCGCCCGATCACAACGAAATGCTGTTTATCATCCAGCACCAGACCTCGGAGCTGTGGATGAAACTGATGCTCCACGAACTCAAGGCCGCGCGCGAGCACGTACGCCTGGGCGAGTTGCCGCCTGCCTTCAAGATGCTGGCGCGGGTGTCGCGGATCTTCGACCAACTGGTGCATGCCTGGGCGGTGCTGGCGACCATGACGCCGTCGGAATACAAGGCGATTCGCCCGTTCCTGGGGCAGTCCTCGGGGTTCCAGTCGTTCCAGTACCGCGAGATCGAATTTATCCTCGGCAATAAAAGCGCAGCGCTGTTGCGCCCGCATGCGCATCGCCCGGAGTTGTTGAACGAGTTGAAAGTGGCGATTGCCACGCCGTCGTTGTATGACGAGGCGATCAATCTGATGGTTAAAGCAGGTTTGGCGATTGACTCCAAACGCGCCGAACGCGACCCGACGGCGGCCACGGTTCACGATGAGTCGGTGGAGGCGGCGTGGCGCGAGGTGTATCGCGACCCGAGCCGGTATTGGGATTTGTATCAGTTGGCCGAGAAGTTCATCGACCTGGAAGACTCATTCCGCCAGTGGCGCTTTCGGCATGTGACCACGGTGGAGCGCATCATCGGCTTCCAGCCCGGTACCGGTGGCACGGAAGGCGTGGGTTACCTGCGCAAGATGCTCGACACGGTGTTGTTCCCTGAGCTTTGGCGAGTGCGTTCCACGCTATAAAAAAAGCCCCGGAATCCCGGGGCTTTCTACATCTGGAATGCATTCAACTGTGGGAGCTGGCTTGCCTGCGATAGCGGTGTGTCAGCCAGCCGATCCACTGACTGACCCACCGCCATCGCGGGCAAGCCCGGCTCCCACAGGTATCACTGTGCGTTCACTACCGCATTGCCGTTGCGCACCCGCATCCGGTAAGCGATATAGATAATCCCCACCCAAACCGGCATCGCATACACCGAGTTGTTAATCCCCGGGATCGCCAGCATCACGCTGATGATCATCACCATGAACGCCAGGCACAGGTAGTTGCTGAACGGGAACCAGAAGGTCTTGAACGACGGCGTCACGCCTTGCTCGCCCATGGCCTTGCGGAACTTGATGTGGGTGAGGCTGATCAGCGCCCAGTTGATCATCAGCGAGGCAACCACCAGCGCAAACAGTAGTTCCAGTGCACTGTGCGGCGCGACGTAGTTGACCACTACGCACAGCATCGTCACCAGGGCCGAAATGGCCAGGGCACGAATCGGCACGCCTTGCTTGTTGAGCTTCATCAGCGCTTTGGGCGCATCGCCTTGCTCGGCCAGGCCGAACAGCATGCGGCTGTTGCAGTACACGCCGCTGTTGTACACCGACAGCGCCGCGGTCAGCACCACGAAGTTGAGGATGTGTGCGGCGGTGTCGTTACCGATCAGCGAGAAGATCTGCACAAACGGGCTGCCGCTGTAGGCATCGCCCGACGCGCCGAGGGTTTGCAGCAGCTGATCCCACGGGTACAGCGACAGCAGCACGGTCAGTGCGCCGACGTAGAAAATCAGGATGCGGTACACCACCTGGTTGATCGCCTTGGGGATCACTTTGCGCGGCTCGCTGGCCTCGGCAGCGGTGATACCCACCAGCTCCAGGCCGCCGAACGAGAACATGATGAAGGCCATCGACATCAACAGCCCCATGCCGCCATTGGGGAAGAACCCGCCGTGGCTCCACAGGTTGCTCACCGAGGCTTGCGGGCCGCCGGTGCCGCTGAACAGCAGGTAGCAGCCGAGCACGATCATGCCCACAATCGCCACCACCTTGATGATCGCGAACCAGAACTCGGCTTCACCGAAGAACTTCACGTTGAGGGTGTTGATCAGGTTGACCGCGACAAAGAACACCAGCGCACTGACCCAGGTCGGGATCTCCGGCCACCAGAACTGGATGTATTTGCCCACGGCGGTCAGTTCGGCCATGCCCACAAGCACGTAGAGCACCCAGTAGTTCCAGCCGGCCAGGAAGCCGGCGTAGCCGCCCCAGTATTTGTGCGCGAAGTGGCTGAAGGAGCCGGCCACCGGTTCTTCGACGATCATCTCGCCAAGCTGGCGCATGATCAGGAACGCGATAAAACCGGCAATCGCGTAACCCAGGATCATCGACGGCCCCGCCGACTTGAGCACCCCGGCCGAGCCGAGGAACAACCCTGTGCCAATCGCCCCTCCCAAGGCGATCAACTGAATGTGCCGGTTCTTCAGGCCACGCTTGAGGCCCACCGGGTTAACCATGTCATCCGCCATTAACATTCCCTTCTACTTGTTTTTCTTGAGGGTGAGTGCACGCCGCATCAACCCCTCAGAACTGCTGAGGGGTCAGATATTACTCTGCGTAAACTTTTCGTAATACAGCTGAACGCCATCAAGTGCCTGATCCGCCAGCCATTGCTGCACGGATTCGACCATTGGAGGGGGGCCGCACAGGTACATATCCGCCGAACCGTCCCGCAATTCGGCCAGGTCGAAATGCTCGGTGAGGTAACCGCGTTTGCCGGGCCATTCGGGTGATGGAGCGCTGAGCACTTCGGTGTAGCGCAAACCGGGGATTTTCGCTGCATAGGCTTGGATGCGTGTTGCTTCACACAAGTCCTCGGCCCCGCGCACGCCGTAATACAAGTGCACCGGCTGGTTGCAGCCGTTGGCAGCCAGCTCATCGAGCATGCCCAGCAAGGCCGACAGGCCAGTGCCGCCGGCCACCAGTATCAGCGGCCGGGTGACATGCCTGAGGTAGAAGGCACCCAATGGCGCCTCCATCAGCATTTCATCACCGACCTGGCATCGCTCGCGCAGGTAGTTGCTCATGACACCATCGGGCAACAGCCGCACCAGAAACTGCAGTTGATGACCCGGCCGGTTGGCAAAGGAGTACGAACGCCAACTGTCGGTGCCAGGCACCGCCAGGCGCGCATATTGGCCGGGCAGGAAGTCCAGCGGATTGTCCAATGTCACCTGCAAAATCGCCGTGCTGGCCGACACCTGCTGCACTTCGCTGACCCTGCCGCGCACCTGCACCGGCCCCGGCGCATTGCACAGGCTTGAATTAAAATCGAAGTAGAACGTAGCGTCGGACTGCACGCGGGTCTGACAACTGAGCATCTTGCGTTGCTTGAGGTCGAGGCTGGAGAGGGCTTCTTCGTCGACATAATCCTGGGTGTAATCACCAGATTCGCAGCGGCCCTGGCAGGTGCCGCACACGCCTTCACGGCAATCGAGCGGGATCTTGATGCCGTTGCGCAATGCCGCATCCAGCAGGATTTCATTCGCGCCCACCGGGAAAAACAGGGTCTTGCCGTCGGCAAAACTGAAGGCCACTTTGTGATTCATTTGGAAAGCTCCGGTGCTTTAGAGGTGATAGAAATCCAGCACCGAATTGATCGTGTCGTTGAGCAACAGTGCATGCTTGCGGGTGATCAGCCAGCTGTCGCCCTCCGGCCTGAGGTGGTAAGTGGCAGGCCCGTAAAACTGCTCCGACGTGGCCAGGCGATAAAACAGCGTGTGCCAGTTCAGCTTCACCTCCAGCGTGCCGTCTGCCTGCTCGGCGATCCGCACGTTGTTGATCAAGTGCAAGGTGCGCGGCATCGGCGTGGCCGACGCGGCCTTGCCGGTGCGCAGGCGGAACACGCGGTCTTCCAGGCCCGAACGGTTGGCGTAGTAGATCAGCGACATCTCGCGCTTGGGGTCGCGGGTGTAGACGTGTTCCGAGTCCCATTGCGGCAGGTGGAACTCGCTCTGCGGGTCGAACAACTGCACATAGGCGTCCCAGTCCTGGGCGTCGCACAGCTCGGATTTGCGATAGAAAAATTGCTCGATCCGGTACTGCAATTGGGCATCCATCACTTCACCTCCCGCAGTGTCAGCGCTTGCTGGTCCAGGCCTTTGAGCAGAAATTGCTGCCAGTTGCGATGCTGGTTCACATACAGGCCTTCGTGGGTGAACTCGGTGCCGGTCATGGCCGGTTGAATGCCGATGGCTTCGCTGTTCGGCGTCGGGCCGGTTTCCCAGCGATGGCTGCCGCGTGAGATATCGCTCCAGCGCTCCAGGCGGCCCTGGAAACCGCGCTGGGCTTCGCGAAACTCCACCAGATCATCCGGCGTGCCCATGCCCGACACGTTGAAGAAATCCTCGAACTGGCGGATGCGGTTTTCGCGGTCGGCATCCGACTCGTTTTTCACCCCCAGGCACTGGCTGATGATCTCGGTCTTGTTCCACGCCACCGGGCGGATGATGCGCAGCTGCGAGCTGATCTGGTCGAGAAAGAACAGGCTCGGGTAGATGTTCAGGTTGCGCAGGCGGTGCATCATCCACTCGGCTTTCTGCTGGCCGTGTTCATCCACCAGGCGCGGCATGATGGTGGCGTAGCCCGAGCGCACGCTGGGGTTGGGCATGTCGCTGAACAACACACTATGGCCGTTGTTGAAGGCGAACCAGCCGTCATCGGTATTCGCGTCACCGGCCCCGAGTTTGCTGTAGTCCAGTGTGCTGGCGGACGCGCTGCCGTTTTCGGTATTCACCTGCTGGCGATGCTGCACCGTGGCCACGTAGTTGTAGTGCACGGTGCTGACGTGATAACCGTCCAGGCCGTTTTCGTTTTGCAGCTTCCAGTTGCCGTCGTAGGTGTAGGCGGATTTGCCCGGCAGCACTTCCAGCTCACCGGTGGCCGACTGCGCAACCATCATGTCGAAGAACACTTTGGCGTCACCGAGGAAGTCTCCCAGGCTGTCGGTGCCTTGCACGTTGAGGCTGATGAACACAAAGCCCTTGTAGCTTTCGATACGGGCTTTTTTCAGGCCGCGTGTGGCTTTGTCGAAACCTTCCGGGTATTCGCCCGGCGCCTTGACCTTCACCAGCCGGCCGTCGCTCTTGTAGCACCAGGCGTGGAACGGGCAGGTAAAGGTCGATTGGTTGCCCTTGCCGACGCGCGTCAGTGTGGTGCCGCGATGCTGGCAAGCGTTGATCAGCGCATTGAGTTGGCCTTCACCGTCGCGTGTGATGATCATCGGCTGGCGCCCGGCGCGCATCGTCACGAAGTCGTGGTTATTGGCCAGTTCGCTTTCGTGGCAGGCGTAGATCCAGTTTTTTTCGAAGATCAGTTCCATCTCCAGATCAAACAGTTCTGGCTCGGTGAACATGTCGCGGGCGATGCGAAACACTTCATCCACCGGCCGAAAGTCCAGGCAACCTTCGATAAACGTTTTCCACTGCTCGACGCTTCTTGCACCACTCATGGGAGGCACCTTTTTTGATAGGGGCTAATCGGTGGGGTATTAGAGGCAGTGGGGCAGGGCGCGGGCTATCCGCTTAATGGGTGAAGGCAGGCCGCAAAATTGGGCAGCAAATACCCAGTTCAGTGCGCCCAGGTGACGCCATGCGCTACTGTCATACCAAGGGTAGGTCGCAAATGCCTGCGGCTTATCCACATAGTCGACGGTTGCTATCCACCCCGTTGCATTCAGGCGGGCGTGGCGTAGAACTTGCTGTCGATTGCTAACGACGCGCCGCCAGAGCGCGCAACCGCCTAACCGCCGTGGGTGCCCCCTGATGAGTAGCCATACACGCGAAATCCATATTCAACGCTTCGACCTGGAAGGCGCCTGCAGCTGGATGTCCGGTATTTGCGGGCCGCATCGCCTGGCGACGTCTACTCCCGAGCGCCTGCGTTTTCACCACAGCGCCAATGTATTCAAGTCCCGCGCCACCACTTTGGGCGTGATCGAATATGGCACTGACGTGACCATTGATATCGAAGACGCCGAGCACTTCAGCAGCTACAGCTTGAGCCTGCCCTTGGTGGGCGAGCAGGAGTTGAGCAAGAACGGCGAGCGCCTGAGTTCCAACCGTGACCAAGGCGTGATTTTGTCGCCCAACGAACATCAGGTGCTGGCGATCTCCGGTGATTGTCGCAAGTTGCAGGTGGTGATCACGCGGGCGGCGATGAGTGAGTCGCTGGAAGGGTTGCTGCAACGGCCGATTGAAGCGCCACTGCGTTTTGAGTCGGTGATGGATGCCGTGGACGGCGCTTCTGCGTCGTGGTGGCGCATGGCGCGCTATTTTATTGCCGAGCTTGAGTGCAGCAGCGAGTTGTACGAGCAGGCGGCGTTTACGCGGGATCTGGAAAGCTCGTTGATCAAGGGGTTGATCCTGGCCCAGCCGAACAACTATTCAGAAGAATTGCGCGACGTGCTGGGTGTGAAACTGCCGCATTACCTGATTCGGGCGCGGCAGTACATTCATGACAATGCCCGCGAAGCCGTGCATTTAGAGGATCTGGAAGCCGCTGCCGGTGTGTCGCGGTTCAAGCTGTTCGATGCGTTTCGTAAATACTTTGCGCTGTCGCCGATGGCTTATCTGAAGAAGTACCGGCTGGGTGTCGTGCGCCAGGAAATCCTTGAACACGGTTCAATCCGCACCATCTCCGAGATCGCGCTGGGCTGGGGCTTTACCCACTTGGGGCGGTTTTCGGCGGAGTACCGCAAACTATTCGATGAATCCCCCAGCCAAACCCTGCAGCGCAAACGCCTGCGCAGTCTCTGAACCGGATGAAGATCAAAATGTGGGAGCGGGCTTGCTCGCGAATGCGGTGTACCAGTCAATGCATGTGCTGGCTGACCCACCGCATTCGCGGGCAAGCCCGCTCCCACAATAGATCTGTACTGTTTGGCAGAACTCAGATCAATTCTTCAACCAACTGCAAACAATGACTCAGCCCCGGCGACTGATCATTCACCCGCCGGCTCAGGATAATCGGCGAGGTCGCTGTGGCTTCCACAATAGGCGTGTAGCCGATATCCGCCCGGTGCAAAACCTGCACCGAGGCCGGCACCAGCGTCACGCCCATGCCCGCGCCCACCAGCCCGATCGCCGTCTGCAACTCGTTGGTCCACTGCGCCACCTTGAGGCTCAAGCCATGGGCATCGAACAGCGCAATCACATGGTCGGCATAGCTGGGGCGCGGGTTGCCGGGGTAGAGCACAAATGGCTCTGCGGCCAATTGCGCGAGGGTGGCGGGCGTTCCGAGCAGCGGATGACCGGCGGGCAATACGGCCACCAAGCGATCTTCTACCAGCACGCGCTGGACGATGGCCGGGTCGTCGATGCGAATGCGCCCGAAGCCCACATCAATACGCCCGGCCTTGAGCGCCTCGACTTGCTGCAAGGTGGTCATCTCCGACAACCCCAGTTCCAGCTCCAGCGCCTCATGGTTGCGCAGCCGCCGAATCAATTCGGGCAGCACGCCGTACAAGGTCGATGGCGCAAAGCCGATGCCCAGCCAGGTCTTTTCGCCCTGGCCAATGCGCCGCGTGGTGTCGCAGACCTTGGCCAGTTGTTCCAGCAGCACATTGGCGTGCTCATAGAAAAACCGCCCGGCCGCGGTCAGCCGCAACGGTCGGCCGCGTTCCAGCAGAATCACGCCCAGTTCATCTTCCAGTTGCTGGATCTGCCGGCTCAATGGCGGCTGAGCGATGTGCAGGCGAACGGCTGCGCGGGTGAAGTTGAGGGTTTCACCCAGCACCTGGAAATAGCGCAGATGACGCAGTTCCATGACGGCTCCTTTCATACCTTGAGGGTATTGTGCGAGACCCATTCTATATTGGAAGCCTTTAAAAATACGGCACAGAATCGGCTCAAATCTAAAAATAACCCAACGGGTATAGCCATGCCGATTTGCGCCATCGAGTCGATCGAGACCATCATCGTCGACCTCCCCACCCTTCGCCCGCACAAGCTGGCGATGCACACCATGCAAAACCAGACGTTGGTGATCATCCGCCTGCGTTGTACCGACGGCCTCGAAGGCATCGGCGAGTCCACCACCATCGGCGGCTTGAGCTACGGCGACGAAAGCCCGGACAGCATCAAGGTCAACATTGACCGTCACTTCGCGCCGCTGCTGATCGGCCAGGACGCGAGCAATATCAACGCGGCCATGTTGCGCCTGGAGCGCAGCATTCGCGGCAACACCTTTGCCAAGTCCGGCATCGAAAGCGCGTTGCTCGACGCCCAGGGCAAACGCCTGAACCTGCCCGTGAGCGAGCTGCTCGGCGGGCGTGTGCGCGATGCGATGCCGGTGGCCTGGACCTTGGCCAGCGGCAACACCGAACAGGACATCGCCGAGGCCGAAAAGATGCTCGACCTGCGCCGCCATCGCATCTTCAAGTTGAAGATCGGTGCTGGAGACGTCAGCCGCGACCTGGCCCATGTGCTCGCGATCAAAAAAGCCCTGGGCGAGCGCGCCAGCGTGCGTGTCGACGTCAACCAGGCCTGGGATGAAGCCGTGGCCCTGCGTGCCTGCAAGGTGCTGGGCGATAACGGTATAGACCTGATCGAGCAGCCTATTTCGCGCAACAACCGCAGCGGCATGGCCCGGCTCAACCTGTCGAGCCCGGCGCCGATCATGGCCGACGAGTCCATCGAATGTGTCGAAGACGCCTTCAACCTGGCTCGCGAAGGCGCGGCTTCAGTGTTCGCGCTCAAGATCGCCAAAAACGGCGGCCCACGTGCGGTGTTGCGCACCGCCGCGATTGCCGAAGCGGCGGGCATCGGCCTGTACGGCGGCACCATGCTCGAAGGCGGCATCGGCACGTTGGCGTCGGCGCATGCCTTTCTTACGCTGAACACGCTGGCGTGGGGCACCGAGCTGTTTGGCCCGCTGCTGCTCACCGAAGACATCCTCAGCGAGCCGCCGGTGTACCGCGATTTTGAGCTGCATGTTTCCACCGCACCGGGCCTGGGCCTGGCCATTGATGAAGAGCGCTTGGCGTTCTTTCGTCGTGACAAACACTAAGAGGCGCCTGCCATGTTGTTCCACGTAAAAATGACCGTGAACCTGCCGCTGGACATGCACCCCGAGCGCGCCGCCACTCTCAAGGCTGAGGAAAAAGCCCTGGCACAGCGCCTGCAACAAGAGGGCAAATGGCGCCACTTGTGGCGCATCGCCGGGCACTACGCCAATTACAGCGTGTTCGACGTCGACAGCGTGCAAGACCTGCACGACCTGCTGATGCAACTGCCGCTTTTTCCCTACATGGCCATCGAAGTGAACGCCCTGTGCCGGCACCCTTCGTCGATCCATGAGGACGACCGTTAAGCCCGTTTGCACCCAATAATTACAAGATGAGGATTTGCACCATGTCCATCCGACTGTCCCAGACTGCCCATGCCCAGGCGTTTCTCGAAGAAGCCAGCGGCAACCATAACGACGGCGGCAACCCGCGCGCCAAGGCGCTGATCTACCGGATCCTGCGCGATACGGTAAACATCATCGAAGACCTGGAGGTGACCCCGGAAGAGTTCTGGAAGGCGGTCAACTACCTCAACGAACTGGGCAAGAATCAGGAAGCGGGTTTGCTCGCCGCAGGCTTGGGCCTGGAGCATTACCTGGACTTGTTGATGGACGCTGCGGACCAAGAGGCCGGCAAATCCGGTGGCACGCCACGTACCATCGAAGGCCCGCTGTACGTGGCCGGCGCGCCGCTGAGCCACTACGAAGCACGGCTGGACGATGGCAAGGACGACGCGGTGCCGCTGTTTATGCGCGGGCAAGTGCGGGGCACCGATGGCAAGCCACTGGCGGGCGCGATTGTGGATGTGTGGCAGGCCAACACGGGTGGCACCTATTCGTGGTTTGACCCAACGCAATCAGAATTCAACCTGCGCCGACGCATCGAGACCGATGCCCAGGGCAACTACCGGTTTCGCAGCATCGTGCCGTCGGGCTATGGCTGCCCGCCGACCGGGCCGACGCAGCAGTTGCTCGACCAGTTGGGGCGCCACGGGCAACGGCCGGCGCATATTCACTTCTTTATCTCGGCGCCGGGGCACCGGCACCTCACCACGCAGATCAACCTGTCGGACGACCCGTACCTGCATGATGATTTTGCCTACGCGACGCGCGATGAATTGATCGCCGAGATTCGCTTTAGTGAGGATCAGCAATTGGCGCGGGAGTTTGGAGTGCAAGGGCGGTTTGCGCAGATTGATTTTGACTTTGAGTTGCAGCTGGCAGACGCGCCGGTAGAGCAAAAGCGCATGCAGCGCGTGCGCGCCCTCGAAGACTGATTAAACGCAGTCAAAAAAATATGGGAGCTGGCTTGAAGCCAGCTCCCATAGGGTTTCTGTGGTGTGGCTGGCTATTTGCGGATGACCAGGTCCAACACCTCATCCCGATCCTTGATCTTCTGCAACACAATCTCCGAACGAATATCCATCACCCCGGCCGTGCGGTTCAGGTGGTTCACGATAAAGTCGGAAAAGTGCTTGAGGTTGCGCGCCTGTACGCGCAGCACATAGTTGCTGGCACCCGTAATCACATAGGCGCTGGCCACCTCCGGCCAACCTTGCACCTTCTTGATAAAGGTCTCGTGCCAGTCCTCCACATCCTGGCGCAACGACAGGTGCACGATGGCCTCCAGCTCAATCCCCAGCTGCTCGGCATTCAACACGGCGCGGTAGCCGCTGATGATTCCTTCGCTCTCCAGCAGGCGCAAACGGCGCAGGCAGGCGGAGGGCGACAGGGCGACTTTTTCCGCCAGTTCCTGGTTGCTGATGCGCCCATCCAGTTGCAAAAAATGCAGGAGGCGCAGGTCGGTGGCGTCGAGAATCATGCTTAGAATAAATCCGCGTGTTTTGGGGTTAAATTCGAATTTCCTACAGCTTAATTAGCCTGTTACCCACCACTTTGCACGAAAATTCTCTAAAACTTCGTTCATTATTTGGTCCATCCTTACTTATAAAAATCAGGACGCCCCATGACCTCTCGAAGCCACTGCCAAGCCCTCGACGCCCAGGACCCGCTGGCGCCACTGTGTCAGCAGTTTGCCTTACCCGCAGGCGTGATCTACCTCGACGGCAACTCCCTGGGCGCACGGCCGGTGGCGGCGTTGGCGCGCGCCCAACAGGTGATCGCCGAGGAGTGGGGCAATGGCCTGATTCGCAGCTGGAACAGCGCTGGTTGGGCGGATTTGTCTCAACGCCTGGGCAACCGCCTGGCGCCGCTGATCGGCGCGCGCGACGGTGAAGTGGTGATCACCGATACCACCTCGATCAACCTGTTCAAAGTGCTCAGCGCCGCCTTGAGCGTGCAGCGCCAACGCGAGCCTGGGCGCAAGGTGATTGTCAGCGAGGCGAGTAACTTTCCAACCGATCTGTACATCGCCGAAGGCCTGACCGAGTTGCTGCAACAGGGCTATTCCCTGCGGCTGGTCAACAGCCCGGACGAACTACCCCAGGCCATCGACCAGGACGTGGCAGTGGTGATGCTCACCCACGTCAACTACAAGACCGGCTACATGTACGACATGCAGGCGCTCACTGCCTTGAGCCACGAATGTGGCGCGCTGAGCATCTGGGACCTGGCGCATTCGGCGGGCGCGGTGCCCATCGATCTGCATCAAGCCAGTGCTGACTATGCGATTGGCTGCACCTACAAATACCTGAATGGCGGGCCGGGCTCGCAGGCGTTTGTTTGGGTCAACCCGGCGTTGGTGGACGTGGTGCGCCAGCCGCTATCGGGTTGGTTTGGCCACACGCGCCAGTTCGCCATGGAAGCTCACTACGCGCCAAGCGCCGGCATCGCGCGCTACCTGTGCGGCACACAACCGATCACCTCGTTGGCGATGGTCGAATGCGGCCTGGAGATTTTTGCCCAGACCGACATGGCCAGCCTGCGCAGCAAATCTTTGGCCTTGACCGACCTGTTTATCGCCCTGGTCGAAACCCGTTGCGCCGCCCACGGCCTGGTGCTGATTACGCCGCGTGAGCATGCCAAGCGCGGCAGCCATGTGAGTTTTGAACACCCTGAAGGTTATGCGGTGATCCAGGCCTTGATCGCCCGTGGCGTGATTGGTGATTACCGTGAGCCGCGCATCATGCGCTTTGGGTTTACGCCGTTGTATACGAGCTTTACCGAGGTATTTGACGCTGTAGAGATCCTCGGCGAAATCCTCGACAACCACACCTGGGATCAGCCGCAGTTCAAATTGCGCAACAGCGTCACTTAAGTACAACACGAATCAAAATGTGGGAGCGGGCTTGCTCGCGAATGCGGTGGATCAGCGAGCAAATGCATTAACTGACACACCGCATTCGCGAGCAAGCCCGCTCCCACAGGGGATCTGCGTCAATATCCAAACAGTGCAATCACAATAATAAAGGGGCACACCACGTGACCACGCCAGACAACGGCTTTGCAGAGATCACCCATCGCGAACTGGGCCTGAGGCGCCAGCTCACTTCCGGCCAGATGAGCATGATTGCCATCGGTGGCGCCATCGGCACCGGGCTGTTCATGGGCAGCGCCTATGCCATCGGTTATGCCGGGCCGAGTGTGCTGGTGAGTTACGCCATCGGTGCGTTGATCACCTTGCTGTTGATGGGTTGCCTGGCGGAGATGACCGTGGCGCACTCCACCTCGGGCTCGTTCGGCGCCTATGCCGAGTTCTACATCAGTCCGCTGGCCGGTTTTCTGGTGCGTTATGCCTACTGGGCGGCGATTGTACTGGCGGTGGGCGCCGAGGTCACGGCGGTGGCGATGTACATGAAGTACTGGTTCGCCAACGTGCCGGAGTGGGTGTGGATCGTGTCGTTTTCCAGTGTGCTGATCCTGCTCAATGCCATCAGCGTGAAGACCTTCGGCAACTTCGAATACTGGTTCTCGACCATCAAGATCACGGCGATCGTCGGCTTCATCATCCTCGCGGTGTACGTGGTGTTCGGCTCCGGCAACCCTGACTATGGCGTGCAGAACTACACGGCCCACGACGGGTTTTTCCCCCATGGGTTGAGCGGCATGTGGATCGCGGTGATCGTGTCGATCTTCAGCTATCTGAGCGTAGAAATGATCGCCGTAGCCGCCGGTGAAGCCGCCGACCCGGAGCAGGCGGTGAAGAAAGCCTTTCGCGCCACCATCGTGCGGTTGGTGGTGTTTTACCTGCTGACGCTCGCGTTGATGCTGGCCATCGTGCCGTGGAACCAGGCTGGCCAGACCCAGAGCCCGTTTGTCACGGTGATGCAGACCATCGGTATTCCCGGTGCCACTGGGGTGATGAACTTCGTGATCCTGATTGCGGCGTTGTCGGCGATGAACAGCCAGCTCTATATCACCACACGCATGATGTTCAGCCTGTCGCGTGCAGGCTTTGCGCCCAGGTCCATGGGTGCCTTGAGCAAGAGCGGCATTCCGCTGAATGCGTTGCTGCTGTCCAGCTCCGGCATTGCCCTGGCGACCTTGCTGAACGTGGTGTACCCGGAAAGCTCGTTCACCTTGATGATGGCGATTTCGATGTTTGGCGCGATCTTCACCTGGTTCATGATCTTCCTCACGCACCTGTTTTTCCGCCGTTATCGCAAGCGCCATGGCGGGCCGAAGCTGTCGTTCCAGCTACGCTTGTTTCCCTACAGCACACTGCTGGGCCTGGTGCTGATGGGCGCGGTGATGATCACCACGTACTTCACCGAGGCGTTCAAGATGACGCTGGTGTTTGGCGTGCCGTTCCTGTTGATTCTGTCGGCGGTGTATTACGGGTTTTTCCGCAAGGGCAGGGCCAAGGCGTCGAACAAGGCTTTGGCGTAACCCGGCAACTGCTCGAAGGAGCGGGCGCATAACAGCAGCTTGCGACAGGCCCAGTCTTCGCTCAATGGTTGGGCCTTGATGCGGTTTTCCATTGGCCAGCGCTCCAGGGCGGCCTGGGGCACGATACCCAGGCCGGCGCCGCCGGCGACCATGCGGATCAACCCATCAAAACCCTCGGCGCGAATGCGCGTTTGCAGGCGAAACCCCGCGTGCAGCGCCTGTTCTTCCAGGTACACCGACAGTGCGCTGTGGGCGGTCAGGCCAACGTAATCGTATTGCAGGCTGTCGATGAAGTTAGCCGTCGCCAACGGATGATCGAGGGGCATGATCAGTACCAGCGGGTCATCGCGAAACGCCAGGGTCTGCAGGCCGTGGGTATCCACCGCATCGGAGATAATCCCCAGGTCTGCTGTGCCCTGGCGCAAGGCTTGGGTAATACGCAGGCTCGGCAGCTCTTGCAGGTCGATATCGAGGTTGGGGTGTTCGCGCAAAAAATCCGCCAGCAGCTCCGGCAGGTATTCGCTCAGAGCGGTGGTGTTGCACAGCAGGCGCACCTGGCCTTTGATGCCCTGGGCGTATTCGGCCAGGTCTTGTTGCAGGTGCTCGGCTTGTTGCAACAACAGGCGGGCGTGGCGGGCCAGGGCTTTGCCGGCGGGTGTTGGGGTGACGCCACGGCGGTTACGTTCGAGTAGCTCGATGCCCAGCGAGGCTTCCATCGCGCGGATGCGCGCGCTGGCCGCCGCCAGGGATAAATGGCTGCGCGCCGCGCCGGCGGTGATGTTGCCGGTGTCGAGGGTGTGCAGGTAGAGGCGCAGGTCGATCAGGTCAAAGTGCATGGCTGGGGGGTCTCGAGTGACTTCATTGGCCTCATCGCAGGCAAGCCAGCTCCCACATTTTGATTTGTGAACACATTCAAGTGTGGGAGCTGGCTTGCCTGCGATAGCTATTTCAGCCTCACACAAAACAAGAGGCTGCCTCAGTATATGGCGAATTTCCATAATCGCCTTAAGGCCACACAATCACCCCATGACTACCTTCCTGGCGTTCTACCAAAATCTCGGCCCCGCCTTGACCCTGCTGGTAATCGGCACCTTCCTGCTGGCCGGCACGGTCAAAGGCGTGATCGGCCTGGGCCTGCCCACCGTGGCCATGGGCATGCTCGGCCTGGCTATGCTTCCAGCGCAGGCTGCGGCATTGCTGATCATCCCTTCAACCGTCACCAACCTCTGGCAACTGGCCTTCGGCGGCCACTTGAGCGCCTTGCTCAAACGCCTGTGGCCAATGCTGCTGCTGATTGTCCTCGGCACCGGGCTCGGCACCTTGTGGCTGGGCATGGACGGCGGGCACTGGGTGGTTCGCGCGTTGGGCGGCGCTTTGCTGGTGTATGCGTTGAGTGGGTTGTTCTTGCCGACCTTCAAGGTGAAGCCTCAAACGGAGCGCTGGCTTGGCCCGTTGTGCGGGCTGATCACCGGCCTTATCACGTCGGCTACGGGTGTGTTCGTGATTCCGGCCGTGCCCTATCTGCAAGCCCTGGGTTTGAACCGCGATCAGTTGGTGCAGGCGCTGGGGCTGGCGTTCACCGCTTCTACGCTGGCGTTGGCCGCTGCGCTGACTTGGCGTGGCACCTTGGGCGGTGGCGAAGTCAGCGCTTCGTTGCTGGCGCTGGTGCCTGCGTTGCTGGGGATGTGGCTGGGCCAGGTGTTACGCCAGCGCATCAGTGCGGTGCTGTTTAGGCGAGTGTTTTTTATCGGCATGGCGCTGCTGGGCAGTCATCTGTTGATTGGCGGTTGAAGCAATAGTTGGCTTGTAATTCGTGCGTTTTAGTCAAATGTATTTTGCCGCATTGCCGCTTATTCCAAGGGTTGAATGTCGATAGCCTGCCGGCATCCATTTTCAACCCCTTTGGAATCCCTCCGATGAAAAAAGTCCTCCTGCTCAACGGCGGCAAAAAATTCGCCCACTCTGACGGCCGCTATAACACCACCTTGCACGACGCCGCCGTGGCCGTGCTCGACCGTGCCGGTATCGACGTCAAAGTCACCCATATCGACGAAGGCTACGACGTGGCCGAAGAAGTCGCCAAGTTTCTCTGGGCCGATGTGATCATCTACCAAATGCCCGGCTGGTGGATGGGCGCGCCGTGGATCGTCAAGAAGTACGTCGACGAAGTCTTCACCGAAGGACACGGCAGCTTGTATGCCAGCGACGGCCGCACCCGTTCCGATGCGTCGCAGAAATACGGCAGCGGCGGCCTGATCCAGGGCAAGCAGTACATGCTGTCGCTGACCTGGAACGCACCGCAGCAAGCCTTCGACGACCCTACCGACTTCTTCGAAGCCAAAGGCGTGGACGCTGTGTACTTCCCGTTCCACAAGGCCAACGAGTTCCTCGGCATGACCGGCCTGCCGACCTTCCTGTGTGTGGACGTGATGAAACGCCCAGCCATCGAGGCCGACGTGGCACGCTACGAGCAGCATCTGGCGCAGGTGTTCAATTTCTCGGTGTAAGCTGCCAGCAACCGATAAAGAGGACAGCCTGTGAAAGCCCGATCCGATGAGCTACAGATCTTCGTCAGCGTGATTGAGTGCGGCTCGATTTCGGCGGCCGCGGAGCAGGTCGGGCAAACGCCGTCGGCGGTCAGCCGCACCTTGTCGCGCCTGGAAGCCAAGCTCGACACCACGTTGATCAACCGCACCACGCGGCGCATGGACCTGACCGAAGAGGGCAAGTATTTTTTCGAACAGGCCAAGGTGATCCTGGCGCAGATGGACGAGCTGGAAGAGCGCTTGTCGTCGCGCCAGAAGAACCCGTCCGGGCGCCTGCGCATCAATGCGGCCGTGCCGTTCATGCTGCATGGGATCGTGCCGTACATTGCCGAGTTTCGCAGTCTCTACCCGGATATCCAGCTGGAGCTGAACAGCGACGACCTGATCATCGACCTGCTGGAGCAAAGCACCGACATTGCCATCCGTATCGGCGCCCTGGCCGACTCGACCTTGCATGCGCGCTCACTGGGTTGCACGCCGCTGCACATCCTCGCCAGCCCCGACTACCTCAAGCAGTTCGGCACGCCGAAAACGGTGGCCGAGTTGGTCGACCATACGCTGCTGGGCTTTACCCAGACCGAAACCCTCAACCACTGGCCGCTGCGCCACGTGGAAGGCGACCGCTGGCTGATCCAGCCAAGCATTGCCGCTTCCAGCGGTGAAACCGTGCGCCAGTTGGCGCTGGAAGGGCAGGGCATTTGCTGCCTGTCGAACTTCATGACCATTGCCGACATCGACGCCGGGCGCCTGGTGCCGGTGCTGGAAGCCTTTAACAGCGGCTATCGCCAGCCGATCCACGCGGTGTTCTACCGTAACTCGCAGTTGGCGCTGCGCATCCAGTGCTTCCTGGACTTCATTCAAACCAAGCTTGCGCGGTATGCCTGCTGATTCGTGACCTGCGCGCAAGATTGAATTGGGCAACATGGGCTTATTCGGCCGGAATGAGTCCTTGATACTGGGCCCATCACTTACCCAGTCAGGAGCAACCTCCATGAACGTATTCGTCACCGGCGCAGCAGGTTTTATCGGCGGCTCCATCGCCACCGGTCTGGTCAAGGCCGGCCACACCGTCACCGGCCTGGTGCGCAGCGCCGAGCAAGCGGCTGAAATGACCGCCCTGGGCATCACGCCCGTGATCGGCACACTGGATGACGCCGCCGTGTTGACCGCGCAGGCTTCTAAAGCTGATGCGGTGATCAATGCCGCGAGCAGCGACCATCGTGCTGCCGTCGAAACTCTGCTGGCCGCCCTGGAAGGGTCGAACAAGCCGTTCCTGCACACCAGCGGTTCGAGCATTGTCGGTGATGCGTCGGGTGGTAAAGCCAGCGGTGTCATCTACCTTGAAGACAACTTGCCGGAGCCGACCGTCGACAAGGCCGCGCGCGTGGCCATCGACAACCTGATCCTGGCAGCGGCCAAAGACGGCGTGAACTCGGCAGTCATCTGCAATACCTTGATCTACGGCCACAGCCTGGGTGTGAAACGTGACAGCGTGCAATTGCCGCGACTGCTCAAGCAAGCGCGCAAAAGTGGTGTGGTAAGGCATGTGGGCACTGGCCAGAACATCTGGTCCAATGTGCACATTGAAGACGTGGTAGCCCTGTATCTGCTGGCGCTTACCAAGAACGTCCCGGGCACCTTCTACTTTGTGGAAAGCAGCGAAGCGGCGTTTGTCGACATGACCACCGCGATTGCCCAAGCGCTGAACCTGGGTGAGCCGCAGGATTGGCCATTGGCTGAGGCTGAGGCCGAGTGGGGCTATGAAATGGCCAACTATGGCCTGGGTTCCAACAGCCGGGTGCGTGGCAAACATGCGCGTGAGTTGCTGGGCTGGGCGCCGAAGCGTACGTCGGTGGTAGAGTGGATTCGCAACGAGATGGTGTGATGGCTTAGCACTGCGGCGCGCCCTTCGCGAGCAAGCCCGCTCCCACATTTGACTGCATTCCAAAGCTGGAACGCGGTTAGTGTGGGAGCGGGCTTGCTCGCGAAGGGCGCCACTCGGTCTACCTGACTGACACTTCACTGGCCCCACCCGCCGCAATTCCGTACCATCCCCCGCCATATCCCTCGCTATTCCCTGGTACCTCATGAACCTCACCCGTCTGCGCGCCGATGCCCTGGCCGGCCTCACCACGTCTTTCGCGCTGCTGCCCGAATGCATCGCCTTTGCCCTGGTGGCTCACCTCAACCCGCTGATGGGCCTCTACGGCGCCTTTATCATCTGCACGCTCACGGCCTTGTTCGGCGGCCGGCCGGGCATGGTCTCGGGCGCGGCGGGTTCGATGGCGGTGGTGATCGTGGCGCTGGTGGTGCAACACGGCGTGGAATATTTGCTCGCGACGGTGCTGCTGGGCGGGCTGATCATGGTCGCGTTCGGCCTGTTACGCCTGGGCAAACTGGTGCGCATGGTGCCGCACTCGGTGATGCTCGGGTTCGTCAACGGCCTGGCGATCATCATTGCGCTGGCGCAATTGGAGCATTTCAAAAGCGGTGAAACCTGGCTGAGCGGCACGCCGTTGTACGTGATGGCCGGGCTGGTGGCGGCCACCATGGCGATTGTCTACCTGCTGCCACGCCTGACCCGCGCCGTGCCGCCCGCGCTGGTGGCGATTTTGGGTGTGGGCCTTGCGGTGTACTTGTTGGGCTTGCCAACCCGTACGTTGGGCGACATGGCCCACATCGCCGGCGGCCTGCCGACCTTCGCGTTGCCGCAGATTCCCTGGACCCTGGAAACCCTCGGCATCATCGCGCCTTACGCGTTCCTGATGGCCATGGTCGGCCTCTTGGAAACCCTGCTGACCCTGAACCTCACCGACGAAATCACCGAAACCCGTGGCTACCCCGACCGCGAAAGCGTGGCCCTGGGCGCGGCGAATATGGTCTCGGGTCTGTTTGGCGGCATGGGCGGTTGCGCGATGATCGGGCAAACCGTGATCAACTTAAGCTCCGGCGGGCGCGGGCGTTTCTCCGGGGTGTTTGCCGGGGTGATGATCCTGTTGTTTATTCTGTTTCTGTCGCCGTTGATCGAGCGCATTCCGCTGGCAGCGCTGGTGGGGGTGATGTTTGTAGTGTCCCAGCAGACCTTCGCCTGGGCGTCGCTGCGGGTGATCAACAAGGTGCCGGTCAACGACGTGCTGGTGATTATTGCGGTAACGGTGATTACCGTGTTCACCGACCTGGCCACTGCCGTGCTGTGCGGCATCGTGATTGCGGCGCTGAACTTCGCCTGGCAACAGGCCCGTGAGCTGTATGCCGATGAGCATCTGGAAGCCGACGGCAGCAAGCTGTATCGCCTGCACGGCACGTTGTTCTTTGCCTCGACCACGCCGTTTTTGAACCAGTTCGACCCGGCCAACGACCCGGCCGAGGTGACGCTCGATTGCCGTCACCTGAGCTTTGTCGACTACTCGGCGATTGCCGCGTTGATGACCCTGCGCGAGCGCTATACCAAGGCCGGCAAGCACTTGCGGGTGCTGCATTTGTCGGAGCGCTGCAAGAAGCTGCTCAAGCGCGCCCGCGTGCATCACGACTGATTACAGCGGCAGCATATTTTCCAGTTCCTGGGCGCGGGTCTGGGTCATGTCCAACATGCAGCCGATGCCGTTGACCTGATCGATGGTGCCGCCAGTCGCGGAGCCGATAAAGCCGCAGTTGGCGTCCCGGTACTTGATCCACAGGCGCTGCACGTCTTGCAGTTGCTGCTTTTGTTTGCCTTCCTGAAGTGCAAGGACGGCTTTGTAGGCCTTGTTCAGGCGCGCATCCTGGATCTTGGCTTCGGTGGCGTTGCAGGCAACCATATCCGCCGTGGTGTTGGCGCCGTCCATGCATTTTTTCAGCGCCGGGCTGTCATCGGCCGAGGCGCCGCCGCAAAAGGCCAGCAGCAGTGCGCTGGCGGCGAAAGGAACAAGCAGGGTCTTGCGCTTCATTCTTGGTTTTCCTGGTTGTGAATAGGCCTGTCATCTGAGACTCGACCCTGGTAGCTGAGTTTCCGCACGCAAAAAACTTCATGTAAGAACACCCCCCGAACTTTCATCGACTGGCGTTGGGCATGTCCCAAAGCGACAACGCTTATCCGTGGGCGAAAATTACTTTCATAAAAATTGAAAATTAAACCCGGTAATGATTTATGAGTTTCACAACCAATTCGACGTGACCCTTTCCAAGGAGTACCGCATGGCCGCACCACTGGGCTTTGGGCTGTTGGCATACGCTGCCATCGCCATCATTGCATTGATCGTGCTGATTGCACGTTACCGACTCAACCCGTTTATCGTCATCACGCTGGTGTCTATCGGCCTGGCCTTGATGGCCGGCATGCCGGCGGACACCATCATGGGCTCGTATGAGGCGGGCGTTGGCAAGACCCTTGGGCATATCGCCCTGGTGGTGGCGCTGGGCACCATGCTGGGCAAGATGATGGCCGAGTCCGGTGGCGCCGAGCAGGTGGCACGCACGCTGATCAACCGTTTCGGCGAGCGCAACGCGCACTGGGCGATGGTGTGTATCGCGTTCCTGGTAGGGCTGCCGCTGTTTTTCGAGGTCGGTTTTGTGTTGCTGGTGCCGATCGCCTTTACCGTGGCGCGGCGTGTGGGCGTGTCGATCCTGATGGTCGGCTTGCCGATGGTCGCCGGCCTGTCGGTGGTACACGCGCTGGTGCCGCCGCATCCAGCGGCAATGATGGCGGTGCTGGCCTATAACGCCTCGGTGGGGCAGACGGTGCTGTACGCAATCTTGATCGGCATTCCTACGGCGATCATCGCCGGCCCCGTGTACGCCAAGTTCATCGTGCCGCGTATCCACCTGCCGGCGGAAAACCCACTGGAACGCCAGTTTATCGAGCGCGAGCCGCGTACCCGCTTGCCAAGTTTCGCCCTGACCATGGGCACCATCCTGCTTCCGGTGGTGCTGATGATGATCGGCGGTTGGGCCAATGTGATTTCCACTCCCGGCACTGGCTTCAACCAATTCCTGCTGTTTATCGGCAACTCGGTGATCGCGCTGCTGGTCGCCACGCTGGTGAGTTTCTGGACCTTGGGTTTGGCCCAAGGCTTCAATCGCGAAGCGATCCTCAAGTTCACCAATGAATGCCTGGCGCCGACCGCCAGCATCACCTTGCTGGTGGGCGCGGGCGGCGGCTTGAACCGCATCCTGGTGGACGCGGGCGTGACCAATGAGATTCTTGGCCTGGCGCATGCCTTCCACCTGTCGCCGCTGGTGATGGGCTGGCTGTTTGCCGCGCTGATGCGCATCGCTACCGGCTCGGCCACTGTGGCGATGACCACCGCCTCCGGTGTGGTCGCGCCCGTTGCCTTGGGCCTGGGTTATCCACACCCTGAACTGCTGGTGCTGGCGACCGGTGCGGGCTCGGTAATCTTTTCCCACGTCAACGACGGCGGCTTCTGGCTGATCAAGGAATACTTCAATATGACGGTGATCCAGACATTCAAGACCTGGACCGTGTTGGAGACTTTGATTTCGGTGGTCGCGTTCGGTCTCACCTATGGCCTGTCTCTTGTTTTATAAGCCTTGTTTTATAAGCCTCATTTTGTAACCCGGAGCCGTCATGGACATCCTCTACCAGATCCGCGCCCGCCAGGACTCGTTCAGCGCCGGTGAAGGCCGTATCGCCAAGCTGATGCTCGATGACGTGGGCTTTGCGGCGTCGGCCAGCCTGGAAGCGTTGTCGCAACGGGCCGAGGTCAGCACGGCAACCTTGTCGCGTTTTGCCCGCAGCGTCGGCTGCCGTGATTTACGTGATTTGCGCCTGCAATTGGCCCAGGCCAGTGGCGTGGGCAGTCGTTTTCTGGACCCGGCCGGGTTGCCGGAACAGTCGGCGTTTCACCGGCAGATTCTGGGGGATATCGAAGCGACGTTGCGTCAGCACCTGTCGGGGTTCAACCAGGCCAGTTTTGTTGATGCGGTCAGCCTGTTGGGCAAGGCGCGGATGATTCACGCGTTCGGCATGGGCGGCCCATCGAGCCTGTGCAGCGACGAATTGCAGGTGCGCCTGGTACGCCTGGGTTACCCGATTGCCGCCAGCCACGATCCGGTGATGATGCGGGTCACGGCGGCCACGTTAGGCCCGGAGCAGGCGCTGATCGTGTGCTCGCTCACCGGGCTGACGCCAGAACTGTTGGACGTGGTGAAGCTTGCGCGTAGCTACGATGCGCCCATCATCGCCATCACCCTGGCCGACTCACCCCTGGCCGAGTTGGCGGACGTCCTGCTGCCGCTGCAACCGGCCGAAACCAGTTTTATCTACAAGCCCACCGCGGCGCGCTACGGCATGCTGTTGGCCATCGACCTGCTCGCCACCGAACTGGCGCTGGCCCTGCCGGACGACAACCAGGAACGCCTGCGCCGGATCAAGCTGGCCCTGGATGATTATCGCGGCGGCCCTGACAGCCTGCCGCTTGGAGACTGATATGAAGTACGACACGCTGATCCGCCAGGCGCTGATCATTGATGGCAGCAACACGCCGGGCTATGTCGCCGATGTGGGGCTGCGCGCCGGGCGCATCGAGACGATCGGCGATTTGTCGGGCGCAACCGGCGAGCATGAAATCGACGCCGATGGCCGTGTGCTGGCGCCGGGTTTTATCGACGTGCACACCCACGATGACACGGTGGTGATCCGCCATCCGCAGATGCTGCCCAAGCTCAGCCAGGGCGTGACCACGGTGATTGTCGGCAACTGCGGCATCAGCGCCTCGCCGGTGAGTTTACGTAGCGATCCGCCGGACCCGATGAACCTTTTGGGTACGCGTGAGGCGTTCGCCTATCCACGGTTTGCCGACTATCGTGCGGCAGTGGAAAGCGCCCATCCGGCAGTCAACGTTGCCGCATTGATCGGCCACACCGCCTTGCGCAGCAACCATATGGACGACCTGCACCGCACCGCCACGCCCAGCGAAATTACCGCCATGCGCGTGCAGTTGCAGGAGAGCCTGCAGGCGGGTGCCCTCGGTTTATCCACAGGCCTGGCCTACGCCAGTGCGTTTAATGCCGATACCGACGAAGTGCTGCAGCTCAGTGAAGAACTCACGGCGTTTGGTGCGGTGTACACCACGCATTTGCGCAGCGAATTCGAACCGGTGCTGGAGGCGATGGACGAGGCGTTTCTGATTGGCCGACATGCGCAGGTACCGGTGATCATTTCCCACCTCAAGTGTGCCGGTGCGGGCAATTGGGGGCGCAGTCCGCAACTGTTGGCATCGTTGGAACTGGCCGCGAAAACCCATCGGGTCGGGTGTGATTGCTATCCCTATGCCGCCAGCTCGTCGACGCTGGATTTGAAGCAGGTCACCGACGCGTTTCGTATCACTATCACTTGGTCAACACCGCACCCGGAGGTCGGCGGGCGCGACTTACAGGACATCGCGGCGCAGTGGGATGTTTCGCTGATGGATGCGGCACGGCGCCTGCAACCGGCAGGGGCGGTGTACTACGGGATGGATGAGACGGATGTGCGGCGTATTCTTGCGCATCCGTTATCGATGGTGGGGTCGGATGGTTTGCCGGAAGACCCATTTCCCCATCCACGTCTGTGGGGCGCGTTTCCACGGGTGCTGGGGCACTTCAGCCGTGACGTGGGGTTGTTTCCACTGCACACGGCGGTGCACAAGATGACCGGGTTGTCGGCGGCGCGTTTTGGACTGGCCGAGCGCGGGGAAATTCGTGAAGGGCACTGGGCCGACCTGGTGTTGTTCGACCCGTTGCGCGTGCGTGATGTGGCGGATTTCAAAGAACCGCAACGCGCCGCCGAGGGCATTGATGGCGTGTGGGTTAATGGCGTGCTGAGCTACAGCGATGGGCAGGCCAATGGTCAGCGGCCGGGGCTGTTCCTCGCGCGCAATGGGGATTTGCGTGGCGGGTTTTCGTCTCTATAGTGGGCGCATTCATACACGGAGCGGTTGCCATGCACTTAGGAAAAGTCACCCCGATTTTGCGGATATTCGACGAGGCTAAGGCGTTGGAGTTCTACGTCGACTTCCTGGGGTTCAAGGTTGATTGGCAGCACCGTTTCGAGGCGAATTTCCCGTTGTATCTACAGGTGTCGTTGGGTGAATGCGTGCTGCATTTGTCCGAGCACCATGGCGATGCTTCGCCGGGCTCGGCGGTGCGGATTCTGGCGCAAGGCGTGGACGGCTACCAGCAGCAGTTGCTGGCCAAGGAGTACCGGTATGCCAAACCTGGGGTTGAAGAAACGCCTTGGGGCTCGCGGGAGATGAGCATCAAGGACCCGTTTGGGAATCGGCTGGTGTTTGTTGAGGAAGGTGAGGGCTGAAGGGTAAATTGCAGGCAATAAAAAACCGCCTTAGTAGGGCGGTTTTTTATTGCAAACCAGTTTGCGACTGGGTTGCTATCCAAAAGACGCAATCGACCCGCAGCCAGATACTACCGCCGGTCATGTCGTCACGCAAGACGGAACGGTCGCCGGCATGGATACTTTAGGTGTTTTTCTCTGCCCGATTTGGCTGCAAAAGCTTGCAATGAATCTATCGGTCGATACTGGATATTTAACCACTGTTCGACACACCTTAGACGGGAATGTTGGTTAGGATCTTCCCCGTTCTGCGTTTGGTGCTTTTTAGGTGCGCCGGGTATGCGCGCGAATTCTGGACCGACCGCCACGGGCTAGTAATCCGTGCCGGATTGATGCGGAAGGACCATTAGCCCGGCCGCCTCAAAAGGCGCAATCGACCCGCGTCTGAAGGCTCAGGTGTTCCGGTAAGTGCGCTGGAGGTAAGGCCCAACTCAAGGAGGGCCGAGTATGTCCAAGTTTGCACGACGTACGTGGAACCTCGTAGTGAATGCCCTGCGTGTTTATCACGTATGGGTATTCCTGCGGGACAGCTTCGATGACCTTTAAGGTCTGAGAAGTGGAGCCGCCTCGGCTTGAACCGAGGCGGCTTTTTGGTTTTGGCGTTTTGGGTTATTACACCCGGAAATGACTGACCATCTGCTGCAACTGGCTACCCAAACGCGCCAGTTCCACGCTCGACTTGGCCGTCTCATCGCTCGCAGTAGCCGTCTGCTCCGACACATCGCGCACGTTCACAATGCTGCGGCTGATCTCTTCAGCCACGGCGCTCTGCTGCTCGGCGGCCGCTGCAATCTGCTGGTTCATCGACTGGATATTCGACACGGTACGGGTGATGTTTTCCAGCGATACACCGGCCTTGCGCGTCAGCTCGACGCTGCTGTCGGTAAGGCTGCGGCTGTTGTTCATCACCGTGGCCACTTGCTGGGTGCCGTTCTGCAAACCGGCGACCAGGCCTTCGATTTCCTCGGTGGATTTTTGTGTGCGCTGGGCCAGGCCACGCACTTCGTCAGCCACCACGGCAAAGCCACGACCGGCTTCACCGGCACGCGCCGCCTCAATCGCCGCGTTGAGCGCCAACAGGTTGGTCTGCTCGGCCACGGCCTTGATCACGTCCATCACGCTGCCGATCTTGTTGCTCTCTTGCTGCAGGTGCGTCATGGCGTCGGTAGAGCGCGCCACTTCGGCGGCCAGGCGTTCGATCTGGGCGATGGCCTCGGCCACCACTTTGTCACCGGCGCGGGCTTGGCCATCGGCATCGGCGGCGGCCAGGGATGCTTGCTCGGCGTTGCGCGCGACTTCCTGCACGGTGGCAGTCATTTCATGCATCGCGGTGGCGACTTGATCGGTCTCGATCTTCTGGCTGTTCACGCCGGCACTGGTCTGCTCGGTCACGGCCGAGAGTTCTTCGGCGGCGCTGGCGATTTGGGTTACGCCGTCGCGAATGCCGCTGATCAGTTCGCGCAGGGTGGTGCCCATGCGCTGGATACCTTGCTGCAATACACCGAGTTCATCGCGGCGGGTCATCTGGATGTTGTGGCTCAGGTCACCGGAAGCGATGCGTTCCACCACGGCCAGGGTGTCCTGGATCGGGCGGGTGATCTGGCGGGTGATCACCAGCGCCGCGATGATGCCGACCAGCAACGCCAACAAGGTGCTGATTAATTGCAGGCTGCGGGCCTGGGTGCTTTCTGCGTCACGGCGGTCGAGTTGAATGTCGTAAAGCTTGTCGCTGATGGTGACGATATCGGCACCTTGGGTGGTCATTTCGGCGCGTGCAGTGACGATATTGGCGTTGGCGGCCTTGTAGCTCTGTACGGCGCTGCGATAGGCACCGAGTGCGGTTTCCAGCGCGGTCAGTGCGCTTTGTTGGCTGGTGCCAAACGCGGTGCTCAGGTTTTTCAAACCAGCGACGGCTTTTTCGATTTGTGCAGCGGCGCGGGCTTCGGTTTCTGCACTGGGGGAGTTGGTGTAGCCACGCACTTCATAGCGCGCCAGTTGGAACTCTTCCTTGGCGTGCGACACGGCCTGGTACTGGGCGAAACGCTCCGGGCTGTCGGACGCTTGCTGCACGCTGGCTTCGAGTGCGTCGATCTGCCCGTTGGCGATGTCGGCCTTGTCGCCCATCACTTGGCGCGCGGCGTTGCCGTTACGGTAGGCCTCACGCATTTTGTTCAGCGACTGCTGGTAGGCCGTGATGACGGCTTTCTGCTCGGTGAGCAGCTTGAGGTTTTCCGGGCTCTTGAAGCTGTCCAGCAGTTTCTGTTGCTGGGCAGTGAAGGCGTCGAGGCTGGTTTGGACGTTCTGTGCCACGGCTTCGTCGCCATTGGCGAGCATGTATTGCAGGCGCACGATGCGCAGCTTGGTCAGGGACGCGTTGAGCTGGGTGATGTCGCTCATCCAGTTGCTACGGTCGATCAAGCCGCCCAGGCTGGTCCAGCCGGTCAGGGCCAGGATCGAGGTGAGGACCAGCACCAGGCCAAAGCCCAGGCCGAGTTTGAGGTTGACGCTGATGTTGCCGAACCAGCTATTCATCGAATGCTCCGCAAGAATGATGTGTGTCTGCTGGACGGTGTTGTTGTTTGAGCCAGCCAAAGTTTGTACGGGGGTATCGGCGGCAGGCGATGATTCTGAAATACATTTCTTACGGGTGCGACGAAGGGTCGCCATTGCCTGGCAGCAACGGCGGCCCAGCAGGCTTACAGAGCGGTAGCGGGCACCACGGTCAATCTGAGGCAAGACGCAGCGCCCGCGCTCAGGTGCACAGTGTTGCGTGCCACCCTTGAATGGTGGGCCTGGCCAGAAGGCTCACCACTGTTGGGGTTGACGTCAAACCTCGGGAAGTTGCTGCTTGCAATATCCAGGCGCAGTCGATGGCCGCGCTTGAACAGGTTGCAGGTGGCGAAGGGTTCGATCGTGACCTTCACCCGTTTACCCGGTGTCAGCGCCGTCGGCTGCTCCCAGGAGTCTCGATAGCGACAACGGCGGATGCCATCGGTGATGTTCATCGCAAAACCATCGGGGTAGTCGGCACTGGGCGGGTACAGGTCAATCAGCTTGGCGGTGAAGTCGGTGTCGGGTGCATCGCTGTCTATCCATAACTCGATCTGTACATCACCTGCGACGATCAAGTCTTCAATGAGCGGCTCGGTATGGAAGCTCAGCACATCTTTGCGCTCGCTCAGCGGGCGGTTGTCGCCACGGGTGCCGAAGAAGTCGGCACGCTCACGTTGGTCGAAAGCGCCGCCGACGAAAATGGGAGCGCCGGAGGTCAGCGCGCCGCCGAGGGTCGGGACCGGACAGGCCGGGTCGGCAAGGTAGCTCAAGCACGCGTCGGTATTTTCTGGTGCCGTGCTGCTCAGTTGCCCTTGAGCCGTCAAGTAGAGCGTCTGCACCTGGCTGCCAGGCAGCGGCCATTGCGTCGATTGCAACCAGCGTCCGCCATGTTGCAGTCGGCCGTTGGGGTCACGTTGGCCGCTGCCGCCGCCCATAAGAAATACCTGCACGCTGGCTTTTGGCGCGTGAGGCGAGGGTTTGAGCGATTGTTCGAACCACGCCAGGCGACAGCTCAGCCAGTTCTGATCGACCTGGCCGTCGAATGCTGCCTGCGGCCCGAACTCGACGTCGCCGCTGTGGCTGATGTTGCGGTCGCCGTGCAGCCATGGGCCCATCACCAGCCGCTGGTGGGCCGAGGTGTTCTGCCTGAAGGCGCTGTAGTTGGCGAGGGTGGAGCTGACATAGGCGTCATACCAGCTGGACATGAACAGCACCGGGATGTCGGGCAGTTGCCGATAGTAGCCCTCGGCATAGATGCCGGACGTGCGCCAATACTCACTGAACGTGCCCTGTGCCCACTGCTCCAGCACGTAGGTCTCGTATTCCGGCACATGGCGCAAAGGTGACTGGCCGGGTTGCCAGGGCATGCGCGTAAACCAACGATGGATATCTTCCTGCTCCAGCGCTTGGCGAACCTGTGGGTCGGCCAGGGCTGTCGGGCTTTCCTTGGCCTGGCGAAAGGCCCAGGTGGCCTGCTTGAGTTCGAACGCGCCACCCTGGCGGATCCCGCACTGGTAGGCGTTGGCGAAACCGCCGCTGTCGAGCACCATGCTGCTCAAACCCGGCGGGTGCAGGCAGGCCATCGCCAACTGGGTATGGGCTGCGTAAGACAGGCCCATGCTGCCGATCTTGCCGTTGCACCACGGCTGGCGGACGATCCAGGCAAGCGTGTCGAAACCGTCTTCGCCCTCGGCGGTGTATTTGGTAAACACGCCTTCAGACGCATAGCGGCCCCGGCAGTCCTGAAAGATGGCGACAAAGCCTTGGTCGGTAAAGCGTGCCGCCATCTGTTCTCGGGAGATGTGCTGGCCGTCGAGTTGTTTTTCCGATCGAGAGGGTTTGCTCTTGTCGTAGGGCGTGCGTTCAATGACCACCGGGAAAGGGCCGCAGCTGCCTGTCGGCAAATAGATATCGGTGGCCAGGTGGATGCCGTCACGCATCGGGATCATGTGGTTGTGCAGGGTTTGCATGGGGAAAACACTCATCGACTCAGTACCCGCTCGTGACCGCGATGGCCAGCAACACCATCGCCAGTACGGCGTAGATCAGAAACAGCGGCAGGATGTAGCGTGCCCATTGGCCCCAACCGACATTGGCGGTGGCCAGTAACACCAGCAGGCCACTGGAGGTTGGGGTGATCATGTTGGTCAGGCCATTGCCCATCAGAAACGCGAATACAGTGGTCTGCGGGCTCACGCCGGAGAGTTGGCCCAGCGGGCCGAAGATTGGCATGGTCACCGCCGCCTGGCCCGAGGTGGACGGGATCAACACGTCCAGCCCCAGTTGCGCGAAGAACATGCCGTAGGCCGACACAATCGGGCCGTGGTCGCCGACCAGGTTGGCCAGGGTGTTGACGATGGTGTCGAGCACTTGGCCGGTACTGAGGATGATCTCCACGGCGGTGGCCAGGCCGATCAGTACGCCGGCAATCAGCACCTTCTTCATGCCATCGACAAAGGCACTGGCGGCGACACTCGCACCTAGCCCGGCTATCACACTGAACGCCACCGTCAGCAACAGGTAAAACGCCGACAGCTCATGGTATTTCCAGGCCCAGCGGTTGGAGGCGTAGACCAGAAAACCGATGCCGCTCAGCAGCACAATAAGGTTGATCAAATGGCGCGTGGGCAAGGGTTTATGTTCGAAGGTAATCTGCGTTGTCGCATCGAAACCGTGCTTGCGGATACTCCACAGCACGAAGGTAATCCCCACCAGCAGGAAGCTGCAGTAAGCCAGTACGCGCATGCTTAAACCGCTGAATATCGGCAGCCCGACCATCGGCTGAGCGACGGACAGCGCCACGGGGTTGGAGATTGAGGCGAGGTAGCCGATCTTCACCGAGATCGTGACGATAGCCAGCCCGATCAGGTTCGACAGCCCCAGCCGGTTGGCCATGGCGACCATCAGCGGCACGATCAGAATAAATTCCTTGGCCAGGCCCATGAACGTGCTGCCCGCCGAGAACACCAGCATCAGGCTCGGCACCAGCACGTAGATGTTGCCGCGGGTCAGGCCCAGTAAACGCTCCAGTCCGGCGTCGATCACCCCGGCCTTGTTCAGTACGCCAAACATGCCGCCGATGAACAGCACCATGAAGATCAGCGCTGCACGTTTCTCGATGCCTTGGGGGATGGCCATGAAGCCTTCGACCAGCGACACCGGCCGGGCCACAGTATCGCCGGCCTTGCGTGGCTCCAGCGCGAACAATTGGCCCAGGCTGTCGTGTTTCTCCAGCACCTGATAAGAGCCGGGTACGACCAGCCCGTTCTGGCGCTCGAACTTGCCCGAGTTCACCGCGTAGGTGAAGGCCACGGCGAGCAAGACGATGCTCAGCAGGATGATGGCCGGGTTGATCTGTTTGCGTTGCGTGGGTTTTTCCACCGCCGCCGCTGTGGAGAAATGCTGTGATTCGCTCATGCTGGCTGCCCCGGCGTTTGCCGTTGTTGTTATGGGGGAGTGACGCGTGTGGAGCGGACACTAGGGCAAAGTTTTGGCGGCGACAACGTTATGCGCAGGGTGGGTCGGGCTATGCGTTTTGTGCGTTCAAGCGCTGCTTGAGGTGCTCGGCAAACGCCGTGACCACTTGTGGGCGTGGCTCATTGGTGCGATAGGCCAGGCCGAAAGCGTAAGGCAGTGCAGGGCGAAAAGGCCGGGTCACGATCGGCAGGTGCAGGAAGTGGCTGGCGAGCAAACCGTTGACGATTGACACTCCCAGGCCTTCGGCGACAAAGCTGCACGCCGCGCCTACCGAATGCACCTCGACCCGCACTTGCGGCGTGAGGTTGGCCGCGCGAAACACCTGGTTCAACTCAGCCCGTAAAGCCCGTTGTCGGCCCAGCATCACCAACGGCACATTGCGCAAGTGCTGCACCTCGATACAGGCGTGGCGAGTCAGTGGGTGGTCGGCGGGCATCACGCACACGCCTTCGGTTTGCAGCACGGGCTCGATGTCGAAGTCGGGAATTTCCGTCGGCAGGCGCACAAAACCCAGGTCGGCGGACCGGTCGAGTACGGCGCGCTCGATCATGTCGTAAGAGCCGGTCAGCAACTCCACCACGATGTCGTCATGGCTCTTGAGAAACTCCGCGACGATCCGTGGCAAAAGCTCTTGGGTCATGCTGGTGGGTACCCCGACCTTGAGCAGACTTTTGCGCGAGCGGCCCACGCGCATCTCGTCGGCCAGGCGTTGGATACGCTGCATGCCGTCTACCAGGCCAGCGACCTCGGTCAGTAACTCTTCCGCTTCTGCAGTGGCCATCAGGCGACCTTTTTTGCGCAGAAACAACACGAAACCCAACGCCTCTTCCAGCTGACTCAACAGACGGCTGACGGCCGATTGCGACAGGCCCATGCGGGTTGCTGCGCCGATGGTCGAACCGGTGGACATGATCGCCTTGAAGGCTTCGAGCTGCTTGAGATTCACCGTGATTTTCCTGTCGGTTGCGAGGGCCTGGCGGTGCTTTGCGCATAGCCTGATGCGCATCTCGCATAACGTTGTGGGGCTTTCGACGAGCCGTTAGTGTCCGCTCCAACGCGAGGTGCCGTCCAGTGTGTCGCGCGGTGGAATTGCCCATAAAAAAAGACAATAAGGCATAGAGGAAGCAGCGATGTGTAAACGTTTCAATCGAGGCAAAATGGCGTCGGCGTGCCTGTTGGCCAGTGTGTCGCCCGTACTCCTGGCCCAGAGTTTCTGGGAGGACTCAAAGGGTCGCCTGACCTTGCGTAATTTCTACTTCAACGACGATTACCGCGACGGCGGCGAGGATCGCAAAGAGTGGGCACAAGGTTTTTTACTCAACCTGCAGTCAGGCTATACCGACGGCACGCTAGGGTTTGGCCTGGACGCGTTGGGGCTGGCGGGGCTGCGGCTCGACTCCAGCCCCACTCACGCCGGCACGGGTTTATTGCCGGTGCATGACGATGGCCATGCCGCCAGTGAATTCTCCAGCCTGGGCGTCACTGCAAAGATGCGTTGGGGCGATGCCGTGGTGAAAACCGGCACCTTGCTGCCGAAGATTCCGGTGCTGGTGCACAACGATGGACGCCTGCTGCCGCAGACTTTTCAAGGCACTCAAGTGGAGTACAGCGGTATTCGCGACCTCTACCTGCACGCCGGGCACCTGGATAAGTTCAAGCAGCGAAACTCCACCGACAGCGTGGCTATCTATCCCCAGGGCTACAGCGGCAAACGGGGCAGTGATTTCGATTTCGCCGGCGCGTCCTATGCCTTCACGCCGCAACTGCGCGGCACTTGGTATTACGGCGAAATGCGAGAGTTCTATCGCCAGCAGTTTTTTGGCCTTGTGCATAACCAGCCGGTGGGTAAAGGCACGCTGACCAGTGATTTGCGTTATTTCATCAGCAGCGATGCGGGTGAGGCGCGCAACGGCAAAGTCGACAGCGACATGTTCAGCGGGTTGTTCACCTACCGCCTGGGGGCACAGGCGCTGGGCGTCGGTTATCAGAAGGTCAATGGCGACACTGCGCTGCCTTATGCCAGTGTCTCGACGGTGTATTCCTTCACTAACGCCGGAGTGGGCAAGTTCATCCAGGCTGGTGAGCGAACCTGGATGCTGCGCTATGACTATGATTTTGAAGCCGTGCTGCCGGGCCTGAGTTTCATGACCCGCTATTACAAAGGGCAGAACGGTGATTACAGAGGGCGTGAGGCGCGGGAGTGGGAGTCGGACACTAACCTGCGCTATGTCATCCAGAACAGTACCTTCAAAGGCTTGGGCGTGGAGTTGCGCAAAGCGACCTATCGTTCCACCTACGCCAGCGACCGCGATAACTATCGGCTGTATCTGACCTACGACCTGGCGCTTTGGTAGTAGGGCAGGGGGCTGATCAGAGGCGGGGCTTGTGTGCTAGTCTGCGGGCCCTTTTAGTTTTGGATGACACGGGAAACCGTGCTGTCCTACAGCGGAGCCTCTTCATGTCCGAAGTTAATCTGTCCACCGACGAAACCCGCGTCAGCTACGGTATCGGCCGTCAGTTGGGCGACCAACTGCGCGACAACCCGCCACCGGGCGTGAGCATCGACGCCATCCTGGCCGGCCTGACTGACGCGTTCGACGGCAAACTGAGCCGCGTTGACCAAGAGCAAATGACGGCCAGCTTCAAAGTGATCCGTGAAATCATGCAAGCCGAAGCGGCTGCCAAGGCAGAAGCGGCTGCTGGCGCCGGCCTGGCGTTCCTGGCTGAAAACGCCAAGCGTGATGGCATCACCACCCTGGCTTCCGGCCTGCAATTTGAAGTGCTGACTGCAGGTAGCGGCGCCAAGCCGAGCCGTGAAGACCAAGTGCGTACTCACTACCACGGCACCCTGATCGACGGCACTGTGTTTGACAGCTCCTACGAGCGCGGCGAGCCTGCAGAATTCCCGGTGGGCGGCGTGATCGCCGGTTGGACCGAAGCCCTGCAACTGATGAATGCCGGCAGCAAATGGCGCCTGTACGTGCCGAGCGAACTGGCTTACGGCGCTCAAGGCGTTGGCAGCATTCCGCCGCACAGCGTTCTGGTGTTCGACGTTGAGCTGCTCGACGTTCTGTAATATCCGCTGAGCTCTATGGGTGTTGGGCTTGTGTGGGAGCGGGCTTGCTCGCGAATGCGGTAGTTCAGATACACATTCAGTGACTGACACACCGCTTTCGCGAGCAAGCCCGCTCCCACATAAAGCCCGCACCTGCGGATTCTGCGTGATGGTTCATGGATGAAACTTGCCATGAAGCTCTGTCGCCGGGCGCAACGCTCGGGCATAGCAAAACAGGAACAAGTTACGCACCACCTCTTTCAGCACGCCGGGTTCACTGGAACTCAGGCCGTTCACGTCCAGGTCGCCCTGGTCCTGCAGTTCGCTCAAGGCTTCTTCTTCCAGTACCGCGCAGACTTCGCCGGTTTCCCGATGCAGGATCCGCAGGTAAGGGTGTGGGCGGTCCAGCCAGGCATCTATCAAATAAGTCATGGTGGTTCTCCTTGATAAGTTTCAATGAGAATAATTCTTATTCGTAGAATAGCAAGTGCCTATTGGCGGTTTCCTGGTTTTTCTGTGTGGATATTGAGACAGGTCAGCAGGGAGGGCAAAACGCCACCCCGCGGCGGGCGCGGGATGGATGCAGCAGGTTCAGACTTTGCGCACGAACTCGGACTTGAGTTTCATCGGGCCGATACCGTCGATCTTGCAATCGATATCGTGATCGCCGTCGCACAGGCGGATGTTCTTGACCTTGGTGCCGACCTTGACCACCAGGGACGTGCCCTTGACCTTGAGGTCCTTGATCACGGTGATGGTGTCGCCGTCTTGCAGGACATTGCCCACAGAGTCTTTCTTCACGGTTTCGTCGCCCGCCACTTCGGCCTCGCCATTGGCGGACCACTCGTGGGCGCATTCCGGGCAGATCAGCTGGGCGCCGTCTTCGTAGGTGTATTCGGAATTGCATTTCGGGCAGGGTGGCAACGTGCTCACTAAAGCTCCTTGAGAGTCAGGATGGCTAAAAGTCGCACATTATATAGGGTTTTGTGGTTGTAGCGGGGCTGCGAGTTGCTAATGGGGTCTAAATGTGGGAGCGGGCTTGCTCCCACATAAGCCAGCTCTGCTAGTGCGTGCGGGCTACCGCAAACTCGCTCAGCTCAACCAGGGCATCCCGGTATTCGCTGGCTGGCAGGGCTTCCAGGCACTGGATGGCACGGGCCACGTAGTCACGCGCCAGCTGTGCGGTGTATTCCAGCGAACCCGAGGCTTCTACCGCTGCACGGATAGCTTCGAGGTCTTCGATCCCGCCTTTCTGGATCGCCTTGCGCACCAGGGCGGCCTGTTCCGGCGTGCCTTCGCGCATGGTGTAGATCAGCGGCAGGGTTGGCTTGCCCTCGGCCAGGTCGTCACCGACGTTCTTGCCCAGTGTTTCAGCGTCGCCACGGTAGTCGAGCAGGTCGTCCACCAGTTGGAAGGCCACGCCCAGGTGATCACCAAAGGTGCGCAGGGCTTCGGCCTGTTCGGCCGTTGCGCCACACAGGGCGGCGGCGCTGTGGGTCGAGGCTTCGAAGAGCATCGCGGTTTTGCCGCGAATCACTTCCATGTAGGTTTCTTCAGTGGTGCTGGCGTCGCGGACCTTCGACAGTTGCAACACTTCGCCTTCGGCGATGATGCGCGTGGCTTGTGAAAGAATCTTCATCACCGGCATCGAGCCCAGTTCGACCATCATTTCGAACGAGCGCGAATACAGGAAGTCACCTACCAGTACGCTGGGGGCGTTGCCCCACATCGCATTGGCCGTCTCGCGGCCACGGCGCATGCCGGACATGTCGACCACGTCGTCATGCAGCAGGGTGGCGGTGTGCAGGAATTCGATAGTGGCGGCCAGCAGGCGCAGGTCATCGCCTTCGCGGCCCAGGGCCTTGCCACACAGCAACACTAATAAAGGACGCAGGCGTTTACCGCCCGCCGACGTAATGTAGTCGCCAATTTTGGAGACCAGCGGCACTTTAGACGTCAGCTGCTGCTTGATGATGCCGTCGACGGCGCTAAAATCGTCCGCGACCGCGCGGTAGAAAGCTTGGGGTTGCATCAGCGACAGTCGCTCCAGAAGGGTTGCGCGGCATGCTAGGACCCTGACCCCGCAGTGTCAAGGCGCGATAGACGGCCACTTGCAAGGCATCTACAGCTTGCGTACAATCGCGCACCCTGAACTTCCTGGGCAGCACCTGCCTTACGCAATTGCATTCGGGACGTCCATCCCATGCAGCCATGCCAGCCAATACCTTTTCTTATAAAGCGCTGGGTGAGCAGGATTATCGGAGAAATACCATGTCGTACGCAGTAATTGTTACTGGTGGCAAGCAATACAAGGTCGCCCCAGGTGAATACCTGAAGATCGAAAAACTGGAAGTCGCTACTGGCGAATCCGTTACCTTTGATCGCGTTCTGTTGGTCGCTAATGGCGATGACGTGAACATCGGCGCTCCAGTTGTTGCTGGCGCTACCGTTGTGGCTGAAGTGATCTCCCAAGGTCGTCACGATAAAGTCCGCATCATCAAGTTCCGTCGTCGTAAGCACCACATGAAGCGTATGGGCCACCGCCAGTGGTACACCGAGATCAAAATCACCGGTATTCAGGCTTAATTTCAGCCTAATTCCTCACTAGGAGAATTGACTCATGGCACACAAAAAAGCTGGTGGTAGTACCCGTAACGGTCGCGACTCAGAAGCCAAACGCCTTGGCGTTAAGATGTATGGCGGCCAGAAAATCATTCCGGGCAACATCATCGTGCGTCAGCGCGGCACCCAATTCCACGCCGGTTACGGTGTTGGCATGGGTAAAGATCACACCCTCTTCGCTAAAATCGAAGGCGTGATCAAGTTTGAAGTAAAAGGCGCGTTCAACCGCCGTTACGTGAGCGTTGTCGCCGCTTAATTGCGCGATCGCTGGAAAAGCCCTGTCTCGCGACGGGGCTTTTTCGTTTGTGGAGTGAGTCTCTTGCAAAGCTGTTTGTGATGGGCTCAGGCGCTGGATGTGCGGTCGTTTTCTGAGGTCGCTGCGCTCATTTTTGCAAGAGTCTTATGTCTTGGTTTCTTAAGCTCGTCCATGCGACGAGAGGCGTTTTGTTATGAAGTTCGTTGATGAAGTTTCCATCCGAGTAAAAGCAGGCGACGGCGGTAACGGTTGCATGAGTTTCCGTCGCGAAAAATTCATCGAAAACGGTGGTCCAAACGGCGGTGACGGCGGTGACGGCGGTTCCATCTACATGATGGCCGACGAAAACCTCAACACCCTGGTCGACTACCGTTACACCCGGCACTTCGATGCCGAGCGTGGCTCCAACGGCGGCAGCACCGACTGCACCGGTAAAAAAGGTGAAGACCTGGTACTGCGCGTACCGGTCGGCACCACGATCATCGACTCTGCGACCCAGGAAGTGATTGGCGACCTGACCAAGGCCGGCCAGAAGCTGATGGTTGTGCAGGGCGGCTGGCACGGCCTGGGTAACACCCGATTCAAGTCCAGTACCAACCGTGCGCCACGCCAGACCACGCCGGGCAAGCCTGGCGAGCAGCGTGACCTCAAGCTGGAGATGAAAGTACTGGCGGACGTGGGCCTGCTGGGCTTGCCGAACGCCGGTAAAAGTACCTTCATCCGCTCGGTCTCTGCCGCCAAGCCGAAAGTTGCCGACTACCCGTTCACCACCCTGGTGCCAAACCTGGGCGTGGTCAGCGTAGACCGCTGGAAAAGCTTCGTGATCGCCGACATTCCTGGCTTGATCGAAGGTGCTTCCGACGGTGCTGGCCTGGGGATTCGCTTCCTCAAGCACTTGTCGCGTACCCGTTTGCTGCTGCACCTCGTCGACATGGCGCCGCTGGATGACACCAGCGCACCGGACGCCGCCGAAGTGATCGTGAGCGAGCTGACCAAGTTCAGCCCGGCCCTGGCCGAGCGTGACCGCTGGCTGGTACTGAACAAGTGCGACCAGATCCTCGAAGAAGAGCACGAAGAGCGCGTCAAGGAAATCGTTGATCGCCTGGAGTGGGAAGGCCCGGTCTACGTGATCTCGGCCATCGCCAAAGAAGGCACCGAGCGCCTGACCCGCGACATCATGCGCTACCTCGAAGACCGCGCCGACCGCCTGGCGGCCGACCCGGTATTCAAGGCCGAACTCGCCGAGCTCGACCAGCAGATCGAAGACGAAGCCCGCGCCCAGTTGCAGGCCCTGGATGACCAGCGTGCCCTGCGCCGCAGCGGCGTGAAGTCGGTCCATGACATCGGCGACGACGATTGGGACGAAGAAGACGTGGATGATGAAGACGGTCCGGAAATCATTTACGTGCGCGACTGATTCGTTGCAGTAAACTTGAACGCCGCTCCCTATGGAGCGGCGTTTTAGTATCCGGGTATAACGTTATGGGGCGCGCTGGGTCGCGCGGCCCTCACTCTAAGGTTGAAGATGATGCGGAGCAAAGTGACAGGTGCGCAGCGCTGGGTCGTAAAGATCGGAAGTGCGCTGCTGACGGCGGATGGCAAAGGTCTGGATCGCGCAGCCATGAGCGTCTGGGTCGAGCAGATGGTGGCCTTGCATGAGGCCGGTGTTGAGTTGGTGCTGGTGTCGTCCGGGGCCGTTGCCGCCGGGATGAGCCGCCTCGGCTGGACCGCGCGACCCAGCGCGATGCACGAACTGCAAGCCGCCGCCGCCATCGGCCAGATGGGCCTGGTGCAAGCTTGGGAATCCAGCTTTGCCGAGCACGGCCGCCACACCGCGCAGATCCTGCTGACCCACGACGACCTGTCCGACCGCAAGCGTTACCTCAATGCCCGCAGCACTTTGCGTGCGCTGGTTGAGCTCAAGGTCATCCCGGTGATCAACGAGAACGACACGGTGGTTACCGACGAAATCCGCTTCGGCGACAACGACACCCTGGCCGCGCTGGTGGCCAACCTGGTGGAAGCCGACCTGCTGGTGATCCTCACCGACCGCGATGGCATGTTCGACGCCGACCCGCGTAACAACCCCGACGCCCAGCTTATTTATGAGGCGCGTGCGGATGACCCGGCGCTGGACGCCGTGGCCGGCAGTGTCGGCGGTGCCCTGGGCCGTGGCGGCATGCAGACCAAGCTGCGTGCGGCACGCCTGGCCGCGCGCTCCGGCGCGCACACCATCATCGTCGGCGGGCGCCTGGAGCGCGTGCTGGACCGCCTCAAGGCCGGTGAGCGCATTGGCACGCTGCTGTCGCCGGAACGCGGCATGCTCGCGGCGCGCAAACAATGGCTGGCCGGTCATCTGCAAACTCGTGGCACGCTGGTTCTGGACGACGGTGCTGTGTCAGCCTTGTCCCAGGGCAACAAGAGCCTGCTGCCGGTCGGCGTCAAGTTGGTGCAGGGCAGCTTCCGCCGTGGCGAGATGGTGGTGTGTGTGGCGCCCGATGGTCGCGAGATCGCCCGTGGCCTGGCCAACTACAGCGCCCTTGAAGCACAGAAGATTATTGGACAATCGTCCGATGCAATTGTCGGACTCTTGGGTTACATGGCCGAACCGGAACTGGTTCACCGCGATAACCTGATCCTGGTCTGAATAAAGGAAATACACGATGCGTGTCATGAAAGGATTACTCGGCCTGCTGCTGGCCATGCCGTTGCTGGCCTCGGCCGAAGAAATCGGCCAGGTGTCGACGGTATTCAAGTTTGTCGGCCCCAACGACCGCATAGTGGTCGAGGCGTTTGATGACCCCAAGGTTGACGGTGTGACCTGCTACCTGTCGCGCGCCAAGACCGGCGGCGTCAAAGGCGGCCTGGGCCTGGCCGAAGACCGCGCCGAAGCGTCGATAGCCTGCCGTCAGGTTGGCCCGATTCACTTCAAAGGCGAACTCAAGGATGGCGACGAAGTGTTCAAGGAGCGCACCTCGCTGGTGTTCAAGACCATGCAGGTGGTGCGCTTTCTCGACAAGAAGCGCAATACCCTGGTGTACCTGGTCTACAGCGACCGCCTGATCGAAGGCAGCCCGCAGAATGCGGTCACCGCGATTCCGATTTTGCCCTGGCCGACCGCACAATAACCGGCGGGCGAGTTTTTCAATCGGCGTCTATGATTGCAGGCTTGTGGTCTGTAATCTCGAACAGCCGCAACGCGAAGAACATGGGATATCTGGAGTTCGTCATGAGTGCTTTCCACGACCTGAAACTCAAAGCTTTGGACGGACAAGAGCTGCCGCTATCGCCCTTCAAGGGGCAAGTGGTGCTGGTGGTCAACGTGGCCTCCAAATGTGGTTTGACCCCGCAATATGCGGCATTGGAAAACCTTTATCAGCAGTACAAAGGCCAGGGTTTTACTGTGCTTGGCCTGCCGTGCAACCAGTTTGCAGGCCAGGAGCCGGGCACCGAAGAAGAAATTCAGGCGTTCTGCAGCCTGAACTACGGCGTGACCTTTCCGTTGGGCAGCAAGCTTGACGTCAATGGCCACGACCGCCATCAGCTGTATCGCCTGCTGGCGGGCGAGGGCGCTGAGTTTCCTGGGGATATCACCTGGAATTTCGAGAAGTTTCTGCTCGGCAAGGACGGCCGTGTACTCGCGCGATTCTCGCCGCGCACCGCGCCGGATGATCCGACAATCGTACAGGCCATCGAAAAAGCCCTGAGCTGAATCGTTCCTACACCGTGGCGAGGGAGCTTGCTCCCGTTGGGCTGCGCAGCAGCCCTAAACCCGCATCACTTTTACCCCTTAATCACCCAGATCAATAGTGCTACCCAGCACCCTGCACGGTACATATTATCCACATCATAAATCCCTCTTGTGTGGAGTGCCCCAATGCCCGTCCAAGCTTTGTTCAAACCCTTCCAGCTCGGTGCACTGCAACTGTCCACCCGTGTGGTCATGGCGCCCATGACCCGATCGTTCTCGCCGGGTGGCGTACCCAATTCCAAAGTCATCGAGTACTACCGCCGCCGCGCCGCTGCGGGCGTGGGCCTGATCATCACCGAAGGCACGGTGGTCGGCCATCAGGCCTCCAACGGCTACCCGAACGTGCCGCACTTTTACGGTGAGGCCGCGCTGGCGGGTTGGAAGAAAGTAGTTGATGCCGTACACGCCGAAGGCGGCAAGATCGTCCCGCAGCTGTGGCACGTGGGCAGCGTGCGCCGTATCGGTACCGAGCCTGACGCCAGCGTGCCCGCCTACGGCCCGATGGAAAAACTCAAGGACGGCAACGTCGTCGTCCATGGCATGACCCAACAAGACATCAAGGACGTGATCAACGCCTTCGCTCAGGCCGCCAAGGATGCCCAGAGCATTGGCATGGATGGCGTGGAGATCCACGGCGCCCACGGCTATCTGGTCGATCAGTTCTTCTGGGAAGGCAGCAACCAGCGCACTGACGAATACGGCGGCAGCCTGGCTAACCGCTCGCGTTTTGCCATCGAATTGATCCAGGCCACCCGCGCCGCCGTCGGCCCGGACTTTCCGATCATTTTGCGGTTCTCTCAATGGAAGCAGCAGGACTACACCGCACGCCTGGTGCAAACCCCCGAGGCGCTGGGTGAATTCCTCAAGCCGTTGTCCGACGCCGGTGTGGATATTTTCCACTGCTCCACACGCCGCTTCTGGGAGCCGGAGTTCGAAGGCTCCGACCTTAACCTGGCCGGCTGGACCCGCCAGCTCACCGGCAAGCCGACCATCACCGTCGGCAGTGTGGGCCTGGACGGCGAGTTCCTGCAGTTCATGGTCAACACCGACAAGGTCGCCCAACCGGCCAGCCTGGAAAAATTGCTGGAGCGCCTGAACAACGACGAGTTCGACCTGGTTGCGGTTGGCCGTGCCCTGCTGGTAGACCCGGACTGGGCCGTGAAGGTGCGCGAAGGTCGTGAGGGCGACATTCTGCCGTTCAGTCGTGAGGCGTTGACGAGCCTGGTGTAAGGGGCGACAGGACGGGCACCGGGTGCCCGTCCTTGCACACCCCGCGTAATTGACGTTCAAACTGCTCAATGATTGCCGGCCAACCCTGGCGGCTCGCATGCTGACGAGCATTCAAGCGCATACGGCGCAAACTCTCCGCATCCTCCAGCAGCCAATTGGCTGCGTCACAAAACGCATCCTCATCGCCTGGCATCGCCAGCACGCCGTTGTAGCCATGGCGAATATGCTGGGTGGCGGCTGCCTGGTCGTAAGCCACCACACCCAGTCCCGAGGCCATGGCTTCCAGCACCACGTTGCCGAAGGTTTCGGTCAGGCTGGGGAACAGGAATACATCACCGGACGCGTAGTGCCGCGCCAGTTCTTCACCGCGCAGGGTGCCGCAGAAAATCGCCTCGGGCAGTTCCTTTTCCAGCGTCGCCCGTTGCGGGCCGTCGCCGACGATGATCAATTTCATCTGGCGCAGTGGGTAGGTGTCCTGCAAGGTTTCGAAGCAGCGCTTGAGCAGCCCCAGGTTTTTTTCCTGTGCCAGGCGGCCCACATGCAGCACGGCGATCTGGTCGCTGTTCAGCGCCCAGCTTTCACGCAGTGCATGATCGCGCTTGGCGGGGTGGAACAACTGGCTGTCGACGCCGCGGGACAACATGCCCAGGCGCTCGAAGTGGCGACGTTCCAACTCCAGGCGCTGGCTGGCGCTCGGCACCAGGGTCAGGGTCGAGCGGTTGTGAAACCAGCGCAAGTAGTGGGTGACCATGCGGCTGAGCAGGCTCAAGCCATATTGATTCGAGTACTGCTGAAAGTTGGTGTGAAACCCACTGACCACGCTGATCCCCAGACGCCGTGCCGCACGCAGCGCCGACAGCCCCAACGGCCCTTCAGTGGCGATGTACAGCACGTCCGGGCGCTGGCGTGTCCAGCGCCGCAGCAACTTGTGCATCGACGACTGGCCCCATTGCAGCCCCGGGTAACCCGGCAATGGCCAGCCACGACACAACAGCAACTCATCGTCGCTGGGCCGGCTTTGATCGACGCCCTGGCGCGGGCGCACCAACTCGACCTGATGACCACGCGCGCGCAGACCCTCGCACAGGCGGCCGAGGGTATTGGCCACCCCGTTGATTTCCGGCGGGAAGGTTTCGGTAATGAGGGTGATGTGAAGCGAGGCTGTCGTCATGACCCACAGTGTCACCGTGGGCCATGTCGTCATTGTGACTCTAGGATGATGGATTTATGACTTGGCTACCGCCTGCCGGGCCATCGCCTCGGCCCCTTGCTCACGCACCCAGAACAACGTGGCGCCCGCGACGGCCGCCGGCATCATCAGCAGGTTGACCACCGGCACCAGCAACACCAGGTAAACAATGCCGCCAAAGCTCATGCTCTGCCAGCGCTTCTGGCGCAGCCAGGCGAGCATTTCGTTCCAGCCCAGCTTGTGGTTGTCCGCCGGGTAGTCGATGTATTGGATCGCCATCATCCACACGCCGAACAACAGCCACAGCGGCGCGGCGATCAGGTTGACCACCGGAATGAACGACAGGATAAACAGGCCGATGGCGCGTGGCAGGAAGTAACCCAGTTTGCGCATTTCCCGCGCCAGGGTGCGCGGGACCATGGCAATCAACTCGCCCCAGCTGAAGGCGGGGAAGTCGTCTGTACCGCGCACCACCACCTCGACTTTCTCCGAAAGAAAACCGTTGAACGGCGCGGCGATGATGTTGGCGAGCATGGTGAAGGTGAAAAACACCATCAATGCCACCAGCACCACAAACAAGGGCCACAGGATATAGCTGAGGAAACTCAGCCAGCCGGGCAGCGTCGGCATCAAGGTGTCGACCCACAGGCTGAACTGATGGCCGGCGAAATAGATCAAACCGACGAACAGCACCAGGTTGATCGCCAACGGCAGCAGTACAAACAGGCGCAGGCCAGGGCTCAACACCAGTTTGAGGCCTTCACGCAGATATTGCGGGCCAGAAAGAGCAGGGGCGGGCATGGAGAACTCCGAGCAAGAAGACGAACGCGCCGACCTTACCGGCTTTGCCCCTTCGGTGAAAGCGGCGACATCAGCGGTAACATCTGGGCAACCAGGGTGTCGATTAACCGCGGCGACTGCATAGAGACCACCTATGAGCTGGATTGTTATTCCGTATTTCCTTAATCTTGCCCCCCTCTATACGCTGCACCCATTATTTTCAGGGCCTGCGAGTTCAAGCCTTCCCCAAGTGCTTCGCGGTCCTTTTTTATTCCAGCTGCCTTGTGGTCCGGGCGGTCGATAGGAGTGAGTCATGTCTGATACCCGTCATTCGCGAGTGATTATTCTCGGTTCCGGCCCTGCCGGTTACAGCGCTGCCGTCTACGCTGCCCGGGCCAACCTCAAGCCGCTGCTGATTACCGGCATGCAGGCAGGCGGTCAGTTGACCACCACCACTGAAGTCGACAACTGGCCGGGCGACGTCCACGGCCTGACCGGCCCGGTGCTGATGGAACGTATGAAAGAGCACGCCGAGCGCTTTGAAACCGAGATCGTTTTCGACCACATCAACCAAGTCGACTTCTCGAAAAAGCCTTACAGCCTGACCGGCGACAGCGGTGTCTACACCTGTGACGCGCTGATCATCGCTACCGGCGCCAGCGCCCGTTACCTGGGCCTGCCATCGGAAGAAGCGTTCATGGGCAAAGGTGTTTCGGCCTGCGCGACCTGCGACGGTTTCTTCTACCGCAACAAGCCGGTCGCTGTGGTCGGTGGCGGCAACACCGCCGTGGAAGAAGCGCTGTACCTGGCCAACATCGCCAGCACCGTAACTCTGGTTCACCGCCGCGAGACCTTCCGCGCCGAGAAGATCCTGATCGACAAACTGCACGCCCGTGTGGCGGAAGGCAAGATCATCCTCAAGCTCAACGCCACCCTGGATGAAGTCCTGGGCGACAACATGGGCGTGACCGGTGCCCGCCTGAAGAACAACGACGGCAGCTTCGACGAGCTGAAAGTCGACGGCGTGTTCATCGCCATCGGCCACACCCCGAACACCTCGCTGTTCGAAGGCGTGCTTGAAGCCAAAGACGGCTACCTGGTGGTACAAGGCGGCCGTGAAGGCAACGCCACTGCGACCAATATCGAAGGCATCTTCGCCGCCGGTGACGTGGCTGACCACGTCTACCGCCAGGCCATCACCTCGGCCGGCGCCGGTTGCATGGCGGCGTTGGACGCTGAGCGTTACCTCGACGGTTTGAAGGACGCTTCGTTCTAAACCCGTTGAAATAAAAAACCGGCCCAGAGGCCGGTTTTTTTATGCCCGGGGTTTAGGGGCAACACAGATCAAATGTGGGAGCGGGCTTGCTCGCGAATGCGGAGTGTCAGTCAAAGAATATTTCTCTGATACACCGCTTTCGCGAGCAAGCCCGCTCCCACATTTTGATTTGTATCTGTCTCAGGGTTTACGGATCAGGGGCTGTGCGGTGAACTTCACACCGGCCAAACCATGGGCAATCAAAGCGCGGATATTGCCGTGATCACTGCCCTCTGGCGTTGCCACCACCGAACGGTAATGCTCACCAAACGCCAGCAATGCTTCCTGATCGCTCAAGCCTTCCAGCAGCGCCAGGCCCAAGGTCTTGCACGAGCCTTCATTCTGGCCAGCGGCATTTTCTACGCCGCCATTGGTGAAAGCCTGCGGCTGGTAGTCGTAACCGGCAGCCACAAAAGCCAGGGTGTCGGCAAAAACATGTTCGCCGCTGTTGAGGCTGGCGCGCAGGGTGTTCAGGTCAGTCATGGGGTTTTCCTTTGGCGAACGCCGCCTGTTGGTCGGCGCTGGCTTCTTTCTGGTATTGGGCTTTCCACTCGGCGTACGGCATGCCGTACACCACTTCACGGGCGTCATCCAGGCTCAGCTCGATGTGGCGCTCGTCGGCCTCGGCCTTGTACCACTTCGACAAGCAGTTGCGGCAAAAGCCCGAGAGGTTCATCAGGTCGATATTCTGCACATCCTTGCGGCTGTCCAGGTGGGCCACCAACCGGCGGAAGGCGGCAGCTTCGAGTTCGAGGCGTTGTTGATCGTTCATAAGGCTCACTTAAGTATCAGCGGCTGGCTGCGAGGGTAATCGACACCGACTCGGCAAAGCGCAGCGCATGGGGCTTGTCCACTTCGACTTCGGCGTACAGCACCGATTCATTGCTCATCACCAGGTCCAGCAACTCTTGCGTCAGGCGCTCGAGCAACGCAAAGCGGTTGCCTTCGACGTGGGCGATGATCGCCTTGGTGATGGTGCGGTAATTCAGCGCGTGGTCGATGTCGTTGTCGCGCACGGCTTCCTGGGCGGCATACAGGATGGTCAGGTTGATCAGCACGTCCTGCTTGTTGTTGATCTCATCTTCATTGATGCCAATAAAGGTGCGCAGGCACAGGTCCTTGACCCGGATGCGCGCCATGCCTGGTTGAAGTTGTGGCATTGCTACTTGCTCCGTCCAATCAGTTGCAGGAACTCCATGCGCGTGGTGTTCGACTCGCGGAACGCGCCGAGCATCACCGAGGTGTTCATGGTTGAATTCTGTTTTTCCACGCCGCGCATCATCATGCACATATGCTTGGCTTCGATCACCACCGCCACGCCTGCGGCCTGGGTGACCTGCTGGATCGCGTCGGCGATCTGCCGCGTAAGGTTTTCCTGGATCTGCAGGCGCCGAGCGTACATGTCGACAATGCGCGCCAGCTTCGACAGGCCCAGCACCTTGCCGGTGGGTATATAGGCCACGTGGGCCTTGCCGATAAAGGGCAACAGGTGGTGCTCGCACAGCGAATACAGTTCGATGTCCTTGAGGATCACCATCTCGTCGTTATCGGAGGCGAACAATGCGCCGTTGACGATGGTTTCCAGGTCCTGCTCATAGCCATGACACAGGTACTGCATGGCCTTGGCGGCGCGCTTGGGGGTGTCGAGCAAGCCTTCGCGCTCCGGGTCTTCGCCCAGGCCTTTGAGGATCTCGCGGTAGTGTTGGGGCAGGGACAAGGTCATACAACATCCTCACAAACGGCTTACTTGATATGCCGCCCGCCGTTGACGGTCAGGGTGGTTCCGGTGACATACGGGTTGTCCAGCAGGTAACGCACACTCTGGTAGATCACATCAGGCCCAGGCTCGATGCCCAGCGCCGACTTGGCCAGCACCTTGGCGCGGTACGCCGCATCGTCGCCTTCGTTGAACATCACCATCGCCGGCGCGATGCCGTTGACCTTGATCAGCGGCGCAAACTGCGCGGCGAACGACAGCGTGAGGCTGTCGAGGCCGGCCTTGGTGGCGCAGTAGGCGATGTGCTGGCGGCTGCCCTTGCGCACCACGTCATCGCTGATATGCACGATATCGGCCGGTGTCGAGCGTTGCAGCAAAGGTGAACAATGCAGGTTGATCAGGTACGGCGCAAGCATGTGCACGCTGAACATGTCGGTAAAAGCGCGGCTCTCGTCGTCGGGTGTTTCCGCAACCCACGCCGACGCGTTGTGGATGATCGCCCGCAGGCTGTCGGTATGGGTTTTCAGCTCGGCGATAAAGGCCAGAATCCCGGCTTCAGTGGAGAAGTCGGCAAACACGCCGAGTGCGCCACGCTTGCGCAAGGCCTCAACGCCTGGGCGCTCACTGCGGTAGCTGAAAATCACCGGGTGGCCTTCGTCCAGCAGGCGCTCGGCACAATACAGGCCGACACGCTGGCCGGCACCGGTGATCAGGATCGGGGCGTTGGTTACCGTCATGGGAGGCTCGAGTCGCTGGCAGGTTGAAACTATACCAGCGACCGGCCACGCCTGTACTCAAGCAGCGGCTTGGGTCGGCTTGGGCGTCGGCGTTGGATGCAACCAACTCGCCAACAGATGGGTCGAGAGCGGAATAAAGAAGTAAACCATCAACGGCGTAAGTGCCAGGGTACTGACCAGCACACGCGGGAACATGTCCAACTCACTGAGCAGCGGCCCCAGCCCGAAGTTGAACAGCAGCGACACTGGGAAAAATGCCAGCCAGATCGCCACCGCCTGTTTCCAGCGCGGAGGTCTTGCGCCTACGGCACCGAACCAGCCATCGATGCCACTGACGCGATGCTCGGACGGGTCGGCAAACAGTTCGCTGCCTCGGCTCAACCACGCACCGCGTGAGGCGGAAAATTCCCAGGCATGCAGGGTTTTTTCATCGGCGAAGCGGAAGATGATCTGGAATTCATCATCATGGGGCGGCGGCGCAAGCACGCCGGAACCCAGGTAGCCGGGGAAATCGGTGGCCAATTGCTCGCCTTCGCGCAGCCAGGCCATCAATTCTTCATAGCGCCCTTTGGCCACGCGGCGCGCAACCATCAAGGTGACGGGAGAGGTAGACATTGTGTATCTCCAAGTAATCAGGTGCGCTGAGCCGGGTAGGCGGGGCACTTAGGTGGCGACCGGGTAAGGTCATCACCAAAAAACAGGCAAGGATTATTCCTGTTTTCAAGAAATACACCAGTGGCATTGGTCTGACAGGCCAGCCCTTGAAAAGGGCAAGTCTAAAAGCGTTAAATGGGATCCACACTTGGATGGATGTTTCCAATCTCTGATGTCTGAAATAACTGCTCAAACTCGCGAAAATACTCAGGCTCTCGTCTCTGACCCGGATGAGCTGTTCCCGATCCGTGATGTCTCGAGAATGACAGGTGTCAACCCGGTCACCCTGCGTGCCTGGGAGCGTCGTTATGGGCTGATCCAGCCAACGCGCACCGAAAGCGGGCATCGGCTCTACTCCAGCGCCGATATCGTGACCGTAAATCGCATTCTCGATTGGATCGAGCGTGGCGTGGCCGTGAGCAAGGTCGGCAAGATCCTCGCACGTGACGATCTACAGGCTTTGGCTATCGATGCTGAGGGCAATGGCGTCGATGAACAGGAGTGGTCACAGTGGCGGGCGCGGTTGATGCACGCCGTCAGCGCCTTTGACGACCGTCAGTTGGAGAGCCTCTACGGGCAGATTTTTGCCACCTACCCATTGAGCGTGGCATTCCAGGACATCCTGATGCCGCTCTGGAGTGACCTGCTGCGCCACCAGGGCCGTTTCGGCCAAGCCAGTGAATGGCTTTTTTACGACACCTTCCTGCGCATGCATACGTTTGAGCGCTTAAGGCTTGCGAGCAGCTCACTGGCACCGCGGGTGTTACTGGCGGCGATGCCTGGCGAATGCCGTAAATTGGAACTGCTGGTGGCAGCGCTGATGCTCAGTCACGAAGACACGCCGGTGAAAGTGCTGGGCATGGGCCAGCCCTTTGATGAATTGACACTGGTATGTGAAAAGATCCGCCCCAGGGCGCTGGTGATTTTCTCCAACCATTCGCACAACCATGATCTGACCGCGCGCCTGAGTCGCCTGGCGCTGACCCTGGATTGCCCGCTGTTTCTGGCCGGTGCGGCTGCGGACCTGGCCGAGGATGACCTGGCCGGCTCGCCCATCGGCTGCCTGGGCAGCGAAGGGCGCCAGATGCAAAGCCGCTTGCAACAGTTTCTGGCAGGCCGCCTGGATACCTGATTTCAGGCGTGTACGTGGGGATGGACCAACCGGTGCTGATGCAGAATGAACTGGCGTAACCGCTCGATCTCATCCGCGTCGCTCTGGCTCAGGCGATAAGCGAACAGGCCTCGCGCCGTTTCCCGTTCCAGCGTGCCGCGCAAGGCAATACGCTCGTACCCGGAAGGGCTGAACCACAGCGAAAAGGTTTTCGGCGGTTTGACCCGGCCGCGAATCTCCACCAGCACACCCTTGAAAGACACCTCATGCACCCATAGCGCGGCAGGGTTGCCCCTGACGTTTTCCAATGCCACGGGTGCCTCTAGCGCCAGGCGCCATGGGCGGATCATCGGCCCGTCTTCAAAAATGCTTGGCACGCCCAGGCGCAGATGCACCGCATGAAACTCGTCTTCCACCAGGTGCAGCGGGAAGGTCAGTTGCTGGTTGTCAAACTGTGCCTGGATGGTGACGTGGTCGTGCGCGGCCAAGCGCGTGAGCAAATCGCGAATCTGTGCACCGCCATTAACCGTCAGGCTCGACCAGGCATCCCGTACGTTGAGCTGCGGGTTGTGCTGCATATCCTGGATAAAATCCAGTTCGTCCTGCGTCAAAAGAGCGTCGCGGTGCATTGATGTAGCTCAAGGATGAGACATTAAAAAGCCATTATCGCTCTAAAGACTGCATTTTTTACACTTTGTTAATTCCGCTCGTCGCCTTGAGTGCTGCCAGCTCGTTTTCGAGCTTGGTCACCTGGGCTTCCAGCTGCGCGACACGTTGCTGCGCTTTCACCTGACCCGTGACGTCTTTTTGCACACCGACAAAATACGTCTGCTTGTCGGCCTCGTTGTAAACCGTGGAAAGCGACAGCTCGTTCCAGAAATGCGTGCCGTCCTTGCGGTAATTGCGCAGGATCTCCCGGCAGGCGCCACCACTGTCGAGGGCTTCACGAATGGCCATCAGCGCCGGCTGATCGCGGTCACCCGCCTGCAGGAAGCGGCAGTCCTGATACAGAATGTCGTCCAAGGCGTAACCGGTCATGCGCTCGAACGCCGGGTTCACGTAGATCAGCGGCTTGTCCTGGCCTTCACGTTCGGCGACGACGATGCCGTCGTTAGACGCGTTAATCACCAGTTGCATGAGTTTGGCGTTAATCATTGAGCAGTCCATGGCGTGTTTTTAGAGTCTGAATTCTATGGCAACTTTTGGATGTTGCACGGTGTGCGCTGAAATATTTGCATCAGCTGCTAATATCCCACGCTTTCGCTCAACTACAGGATCAGATTGATGAAAGTCGCCATCCTTTCCGGCTCGGTCTACGGCACTGCTGAAGAAGTCGCCCGCCACGCTGCCGGTATCCTCAACGCCGCCGGTTTTGAAGCCTGGCACAACCCACGCGCCACCTTGGCCGAGGTGCAGGCCTTTGCCCCCGCGGCGTTCCTGGCGGTCACATCGACCACCGGCATGGGTGAGCTGCCCGACAACCTGCAACCGCTGTATTCGACCATTCGCGACCAACTGCCAGCCGCCTGGCGCGGCCTGCCCGGTGCGGTGATCGGCTTGGGCGACGCCAGCTATGGCGACACGTTCTGCGGTGGCGGCGAGCAAATGCGCGAACTGTTCGCCGAGCTGGGCGTACGCGAAGTGCTGCCAATGCTGCGCCTGGACGCCAGCGAAAGCGTGACCCCGGAAGCCGACGCCGAGCCGTGGCTGGCCGAGTTGGTCACTGCACTGCGCGCTTGACCGGGAATTCACGCAGCAATGCCAGCCACGCCTGGGCGGCTTTCGACAAATAGGCGCCCTCACGCCAGATAAAGGCGATGTCCCAGCGCAGGAAATCGGGCGCCTTGAGCGTCAGGCGCACCACGCCCGGTCGCACCAGCCCACGGGCGACTACGCTGGGCAACAACACCACGCCTTGGCCGGCCGCGACCAGGGCGACCAGAAAATCCGCCTGGCCGCTGCGCCCGATTTCCTTGGGCGTGAAGCCCAGTTGCTGGCACGCCTGCATCAGCCGGTCATTGAGCACAAAGCTGCGCTGGTACATCAGGAACGGTGTGTCCGCCAATTCTTCCAGGCGCACCTGGGCGTTGTCGGCCAGCGGGTGGTCCATCGGCAGCAAGGCATCCAGGGGTTCATCACAGAAGAGTTGCCAGGCGAAAGCCGGGTCGCTGGGCATCAAGGTGCCCCCCACGTCCAATTCACCGCTGAGAATCGCCTGCTCGATAGTGCGGCTGCCGCCTTCGAGCAACTGGATGGAGACCTTCGGGTAGCGACGGCGGTACTCGGCGAACAACCCGGCGAACAAGGTATCGCCCGCGAGCAGTGGCAAACCCAGGCGCAACTCACCGCGCGTCAGTTGTTGCATGTCATCCAGCTCACTGAGCAGCTCGGTCTGCAGGCGCAACATGGCCTCGGCGCGCTGCAATACCACCTCGCCGCTGGCGGTCAGGCGGATGTGTGAGCCGGTGCGCTCCAGCAGCGGTGTGCCCAGGCTTTGCTCAAGCTGCGCCACTTGCTTGCTCACCGCCGATTGGCTGATGTGCAGGGTTTTACCGGCTTGGGTAAAGCCCCCACGGTGGATCACTTCGACGAAGCTGCGCAGCTGTTTGAATTCCATAGCGTGATTCCAGTTTGGAATAGCATGCAGTCTAACAATTCGCTGTGGGTATGAGGGCCTGTCTCATTAAAATGAGCGCCTGCGAGGACCCAAAGCTCATGAAACGTTTCACCTTCAAACATCTCGGCCGCCTGCTCACGGAGTTGGTGGTATTGCTGGCCATTTATCTGCTCGGCACTCAGTTGTCGGTGTGGTTCGCGTGGCCGATTCCCGGCGGCGTGGTGGGCCTTGGCCTGTTGCTGGCGACTTTCGCCAGCGGCCTGGTCAAGCCTGCGGCCCTGCAACTGGGCGCCGGGGTGTTGATGGCGGAGATGCTGTTGTTCTTTATCCCGGCCCTGATGAGCCTGCTCGACTACGGTGGCCTGGTGCGCAATGACGGCTGGCGCATCCTGCTGGTGATCGGTTTCAGCACACTGGCGGTGATGCTCGTGACTGCGTTCACCGTGGAGATGGTCTGCCGCTGGAGCCTGCGCCGTGAAGCTTGAGCTGATGCCGGTGTTCTGGCTTGCCCTGACTTTGGGCGCCTATGTTTTCAGCCGCTGGATCTATAGCCGCACCGGCCGTTACCTGCTGTCACCCTTGATTCTGGTGCCGGCGCTGCTGCTGGCGGTGGCGGTGCCGATGAAAACCGCCTATGCCGAATACGCTACCGACACCCACTGGCTGATGCTGGTGCTGGGGCCGGTTACCGTGGCGTTTGCCGTGCCGATCTGGCAACAGCGGCGCTTGTTGGCGCGCTACTGGTCGGCTCTATTGCTGGGCATGGTGGCAGGCAGCGCAGCGTCCATCGGCACCTCGTTCGGGCTGGCCAAGGCGCTGGCGTTGAATAGTTCGGTCACGATGTCGCTGTTACCGCGCTCGATCACCACTCCCTTTGCCATGCCGGTGTCCTCAGACCTTGGCGGCGTGCCGGAGCTTACGGCGGTGTTCGTGATGTTCACCGGTGTGTTCGGCGCCATGCTCGGCGGCGTATTACTCAAATGGTTGCCACTGCGTACACCCTTGGCCCGTGGCGCATTGTTTGGCGTGGGTGCCCATGGCGCGGGTGTCAGCCGGGCGCGTGAAGTCGGCGGCGAAGAGGGTTCGGTGGCGGGCCTGGTGATGGTGCTGACCGGCTTGCTCAACTTGTTCGCCGTACCTTTATTGGCGGCACTTCTCTGACACCGTTTGTACTATTCTCATGACTGACTCGCTCAGTCATCAAGCTGGCTGCCAAGGCAACTCCTTGCGCCACGGCGTCTGACTAGACTGGCCCCTCATCCAAAAAAATAATAATAAAGCGAACCAAGGAGGTTGTTGCCGTGAGCCTAGCCCCTGTTCTATCGCCACAGAATGTCAAAGACCAGGTCAGCGCTGCCGAATGGCAGACCCGCGTCGACTTGGCGGCCTGCTATCGCCTGGTGGCGCTGCATGGCTGGGATGACCTGATCTTTACGCATATTTCCGCCAAGGTGCCGGGCACCGATGATTTCCTGATCAACCCCTATGGCCTGATGTTCCATGAGATAACGGCGTCGAGCCTGGTCAAGGTTGATCAGGCCGGCAACAAGCTGATGGACAGCCCTTACGAGATCAACCCCGCCGGCTACACCATCCACAGCGCCATCCATGAAGTGCGCCACGATGTGGTCTGTGTGCTGCACACCCATACCGCTGCGGGTGTTGCGGTATCGGCGCAGAAGCAGGGCGTGCTGCCGATCAGCCAGCAATCCACCTTTGTCTTGTCCAGCCTGGCCTATCACGCCTATGAAGGCGTGGCGCTCAACCATGATGAAAAAGCCCGCCTGCAGGCGGACCTGGGCGACAACAATTTCCTCATGCTGCACAACCACGGCCTGTTGACCTGCGCCGGCTCCATCGCCGACACGTTTTTAATGATGTTCACCTTCCAGCGCGCGTGCGACATCCAGGTGCTGGCGCAAAACGGCGGCGCCGAATTGATTGCCATCGAACCGCAGATTCTGGCGGGCGCCAAGGCGATGGTGGCGGCTGTCACAAAGAGCGCTCAAGGTATGGGGGGGGCGCTGGCATGGCCGGCGCTGTTGCGTAAATTGGACCTGCAAGATCCCGGGTATAAAAGCTGATGCCACTCGCCGAGATACCGCTTAGAGCCTGGCGCAAACGTGGCCAGGAATTCCTCTTTCGTGGCCACGTGATCCGTTACTGGGTGGCGGGGCAGGGTGAGCCTTTGCTGCTGATTCACGGCTTCCCTACCGCCAGCTGGGACTGGCATTACCTGTGGCAGCCCCTGGCCCAGCGCAACTTGGTGATCGCCTGCGACATGCTCGGGTTTGGCGATTCGGCCAAACCGTTGAACCACTATTACTGCCTGCTGGAGCAGGCGGACCTGCAACAAGCGCTGCTCGAACACTTGCGCGTGGAACAGCCGGTGCATGTGCTGGCCCATGACTATGGCGACAGCGTGGCCCAGGAATTACTGGCGCGCCATTACGACGGTCGCTTCCAGATGGCCAGCTGCGTGTTCCTCAATGGCGGGCTGTTTCCCGAGACCCATCGCCCGGCGCTGGTGCAGAAACTCTTGCTCAGCCCGCTCGGCTGGATGATTGGCCGCGCCTTTGGGCGTAATGCCTTGTCGAACAGTTTCAGCCAGATTTTCGGCCCGAACACGCGGCCCAGTGAAAGTGCACTGGACGACTTCTGGAGCCTGATCGACTGCAATGATGGCCCGCGCATCCTGCATAAGCTGATTGCTTACATTCCCCAGCGTCGGCGTATGCGTGAACGTTGGGTGGCGGCGATGCAACGCGATGAGGTGCCGCTGCGGGTGATCGACGGCGAAGTCGATCCCATTTCCGGCGCGCATATGGTGGAGCGTTATCACCAGTTGGTGCCCAATGCCGACTCGGTGTCGCTGGCCAATATCGGCCACTATCCGCAGATCGAAGCGCCGGTGCTGGTGCTCAAGCATTACCTGGCGTTTCGTGAACGAATCGGCCAGCCAGCGCCGTGTGCCGCCTATTCTTGAGCCGGGCAATCATCCCGCTGCCTTATTGAGCACCATTCAGCCTCGGCCGTGTTTATTGTGACCAAAGGCTGCGTGCGTGACACTCAACCCATCGCCATTGTCGTCAGCGGAGTTCGGTATGAGTGAGTCAGTGCAGTTCCAGGATAAGGTCGTGATCGTCACCGGTGCCGGCGGCGGGTTGGGCCGTGCCCATGCGCTGCTGTTTGCCAGGCACGGGGCCAAAGTGCTGGTCAACGACCTCGGCGGTTCGGCCCAGGGCGAAGGCGCGAATGCCTCGGCCGCCGACCGTGTCGTGGCTGAGATTCGAGAGGCAGGCGGTACTGCCGAGGCCAACCATGACTCCGTAACCGATGGTGACAAGATCGTCCAGCACGCCCTCGACGTATTTGGCCGTGTCGACGTGGTGGTCAACAACGCTGGCATCCTGCGCGACAAGACCTTCCACAAGATGGACGACAGTGACTGGGATTTGGTCTACCGCGTGCATGTCGAAGGCGCCTATAAAGTCACCCGCGCCGCCTGGCCGCATATGCGCGAGCAGGGTTATGGCCGGGTGATCTTCACAGCGTCCACTTCGGGTATCTATGGCAACTTCGGCCAGTCCAACTATGGCATGGCCAAGCTGGGTCTGTATGGCCTGACCCGCACCCTGGCGCTGGAAGGGCGCAAGAACAACATTCTGGTCAATGCCATCGCCCCTACCGGCGGCACGCGCATGACCGAAGGGCTGATCCCGCCGCAGGTATTCGAGCGGCTCAAGCCGGAACTGGTCAGCCCCTTGGTGGTGTACCTGGGCAGCGAGGCATGCCAGGACACCTCCGGGTTGTTCGAAGTCGGCGGCGGCTGGATCGGCAAGACCCGTTGGGAACGCAGCCTGGGTGTGGGTTTTGACCCTGAGGTCGGGTTCTCACCCGACGATGTGGCAGCGCACTGGGCGCAGATTTGCGACTTCGAAGGCGCCGCGCACCCCAAGGACAACATCGAGGCGTTGAAGGAGATGATGGCCAACCTGCAGAAGTTCAGCCTCTGATCGTTGCTTGAACACGTTTGAATACTACGGGGCGCTACAGGCGCCCCGTTTTATTTTGGGCATAAAAAAGGCCGCTGCAAACGCAGCGGCCGAAGTAAGACGTTGGATCAAGGAGCGACAAATCAACGTCAGTGAACAGCGGTAATAGATTGAAACATTGGGCCAATCTATGGAATCAGACTTTTCCTGCGATTACGCAAGCGGGCCATGTGCCCTGAAAGTGCGTTAAGAATAGTCGGTTGTAACAAAATGAGTAATAGCAGTTCAGGACAAGGACTGTTGCAATTTTGGTAACGATCGCTTGCGCCTATCCATCCTCCTGATAATCCGCCATCTACCCAATCCATGGCGGCGCGCAAACCCCGGCCAGAGCGCCTGTTCATCCTTTCGAGCGACACCACGAATACCCCTTTGGTGCGCTTATCGCTCCCGACGGGCGGCAGTAGGGTGGGGCCTTCTGTCACTCACCGGGGAAGACGCATGACAAAAACAACAATGCGCGCCATCTTCACGCCACAGGCGCTGGCCACGGCGGTTGCGCTGGGTTTCTGCGCCCAGGCACAGGCTGTTTCATTCAACATCGGCGAGATCGAAGGGCAATTCGATTCCTCGCTGTCGGTCGGCGCCAGCTGGGGCATGCGCGATGCTGACAAGAAGCTGGTGGGTATTCCCAACGGCGGCACGGGGCAGGCGTCCACCGGTGATGACGGGCGGCTGAACTTCAAGAAGGGGGAGACCTTCTCCAAGATCTTCAAGGGCATTCACGATCTGGAGCTCAAGTACGGCGACAGCGGCATCTTTGTGCGCGGCAAGTACTGGTACGACTTCGAACTGCAGGACGAAAACCGCGAGTTCAAGCAAATCAGCAACAACCACCGTGACGAAGGTGCGCGCTCGTCCGGCTACGAGCTGCTGGATGCCTTCGTGTACCACAACTATTCCATCGGCGATTTGCCGGGCGCCGTGCGGGTCGGCAAACAGGTGGTGAGCTGGGGCGAAAGTACGTTTATCGGTAACTCGATCAACAGCATCAACCCCATCGACGTCTCGGCGTTCCGCCGTCCAGGCGCTGAGATCAAGGAAGGCCTGATCCCGGTCAACATGTTGTTCGCGTCCCAAAGCCTGACCAACCAGCTGTCGGTAGAAGGTTTCTACCAACTCAACTGGGAAAACACCGTGGTGGATAACTGCGGCACCTTCTTTGGTAACGACGTGGTGGCCCACGGCTGCAACAGCAACTACACGGTCGGCAGCCCGGCGATTGCGCCGTTGCAACCGGTGGCCGCAGCGTTTGGCCAGGGTTTTCAGGTGACCCGCGAAGGCGTGGTGGTGCAGCGCGCCAACGACCGCGAAGCGCGCGATGGCGGCCAGTTCGGCGCGGCCTTGCGCTGGCTCGGCGATGACACCGAGTACGGCCTCTATTTCATGAACTACCACAGCCGCACGCCAACGGTGGGCACGATTACCGCCAACACCAACCTGGCCACCATCGGCCGCATTATCAATACCGCCAACGCCATTGCCCCAGGTACCGGCGCGGGCCTGGCCCAGAGCACCATGCTCGGGCGTGGCCAGTATTACCTCGACTACCCGGAAGACATCCGCCTGTACGGCGCGAGTTTTTCCACCACTTTGCCCACCGGCACGGCCTGGACCGGCGAAATCAGCTATCGGCCGAATGCGCCGGTGCAACTCAACACCACTGACCTGACCCTGGCGCTGGTCAACCCGATTGCCGGCCAAACCGCCTCGCCGATCCGCAGTTCGTTCGGCTCGGATAACTCCGGCTACCGCCGCAAGGAAATCACCCAGATCCAGAGCACCATGACCCAGTTCTTCGACCAGGTGCTGGGTGCCGAACGCCTGACGCTGGTGGGCGAGGCGGCGTATGTGCACGTCGGCGGGCTGGAAGCCAAGACCAAACTGCGCTACGGCCGCGACTCGGTGTACGGCGCCTATGGGTTTGGCGGCGATACCGACGGCTTCGTCACCGCCAACTCCTGGGGCTACCGCGCCCGCGCGATCCTCGACTACAACAACGTGTTTGCCGGGGTGAACCTCAAGCCCAACCTGTCCTGGTCCCATGACGTCAGCGGCTACGGCCCCAACGGCATTTTCAACGAAGGCGCCAAGGCGATCAGCGTCGGCGTGGATGCGGACTACCGCAACACCTACACCGCGAGCCTGAGCTACACCGACTTTTTTGGTGGTGACTACAACACCCTCACCGACCGCGACTTTATCGCCCTCAGCTTCGGCGTGAACTTCTGACTTGGTTTAAGGAAGGACAACAACCTATGCGTAAGCTATTTGCAGTGATGGCCCTGAGTGTACTGGCCGCCCACGTCATGGCCGCCGTCTCGCCCGAAGAGGCGGCCAAGCTCGGCACTACCCTGACGCCGGTCGGCGCCGAAAAAGCCGGCAATGCCGACGGCTCGATCCCCGCCTGGACCGGCGGCATCCCGAAAAACGCTGGCGCGGTGGACAGCAAAGGCTTTCTGGCCGATCCGTTCGCCAATGAAAAACCGCTGTTCGTGATCACCGCCGCCACGGTCGACAAGTACAAAGACAAGCTCTCCGACGGCCAGGTGGCGATGTTCAAACGTTACCCCGAGACCTACAAGATCCCGGTGTACCCGACCCATCGCACGGTCAACCTGCCGCCGGATATCTACGAGTCGATCAAGCGCAGCGCGCTGAACGTGCACGCGATCAACGACGGTAACGGCCTGGAAAATTTCACCGGCAACCGTTACTACGCGTTCCCGATCCCGAAAAATGGCGTGGAAGTGCTGTGGAACCACATCACCCGTTACCACGGCGGTAACCTCAAGCGCATCATCACCCAGGCCACTCCGCAAACGAATGGCAGCTACACACCGATCCGCTTTGAAGAAGAAGTGGCGGTGCCGCAAGCCATCCCGGATATCGACCAGGCCAAGGCGGCCAATGTGCTGAGCTTCTTCAAGCAGTCGGTGACGGCGCCCGCACGCCTGGCGGGCAACGTGCTGCTGGTGCATGAAACCCTCGACCAGGTGAAGGAGCCGCGTCTGGCCTGGATCTACAACGCCGGCCAACGCCGCGTGCGCCGTGCACCGCAAGTCTCGTATGACGGCCCGGGCACCGCCTCCGACGGCCTGCGCACCACCGACAACTTCGACATGTTCTCCGGCGCGCCCGACCGCTACGACTGGAAACTGGTCGGCAAAAAAGAGATGTACATCCCCTACAACAGCTACAAGCTCGATTCGCCGACCCTCAAGTACGACGACATCATCAAGGCCGGGCACATCAACCAGGACCTCACCCGCTATGAGCTGCACCGCGTGTGGGAAGTGGTCGGCACGGTCAAGCCGAGCGAGCGGCACATCTACGCCAAGCGCCACATGTACATCGACGAAGACAGCTGGCAGGTCGCGCTGGTGGATCACTACGACGGCCGTGGCCAACTGTGGCGGGTTGCTGAAGGCCATGCACAGTTCTACTACGACCACCAGGTGCCGGCCTACACCGTGGAAACCCTGTACGACATCATCGCCGGGCGCTACATCGCCCTCGGCATGAAGAACGAGGAGAAGCGCAGTTTCGTCTTCGGCTTTGCGGCCAAGGCGGCGGACTACACGCCAGCAGCGTTGAGGTCCGAGGGCGTTCGCTGACTGAATTGAAATGGAATCAAAATGTGGGAGCGGGCTTGCTCGCGAATGCGCAATGTCAGTCACCAAATTCTTAGGCTGATACATCGCATTCGCGAGCAAGCCCGCTCCCACACTTGGTTTTGTGCATGGCCACTGATCACCCCGCTGAATACTTCTTCAACAACCGCCAACCACAGGACTAGGGTGGCGTCAGGTTGCATAACAATAAGAACGCAGGATGCAGCAATGACTGCCATGACCCGCTGCCTGGACCGTCCTGGATTCATGCCACGGCTGTCCGCCCATCACTTATCACGCCCGCAATTGACCGAGCCCTTGCTCGCGGCACCCGTGAGGGTGAAGTTGCTGTGCGCGCCGGGCGGCAGTGGCAAAAGCGCATTGCTGGCCGAGTGTGCCTTGCAGGCGCCCAAGGGTTGCCAGGTGTATTGGCTGCCCCTCAATGGCGCGGCCTTGAGCCCCGATGAGTTGTGCCAACGCTTGGCGCACAACCTGGGGCTGGCGTTTGTCGATGAGGCTACCTTGTTGCTTGACCTGAGCCGCTGGCAGCCCACGGCCTGGTTGTTCCTGGATGATTACTGCCGCCTGCCCGCGCCCGAATTGGATGCTTTGCTCGACCGCTTGCTCAGTGTCGCCAGCCCGGCGCTGACCTGGTGGCTGGGCGCGCGGCGGCGACCGGCGTGCAACTGGCCGCGCCTGTTGCTCGACGATGAACTGTTGGTGTGCAGCGAGCTGAACTTCAGCCCGGCGCAGGTCCAGCAACTGCTTGGTCCCGAGCAAAGCCTCGACAGCGTGATGCAGTTCAGCGGCGGCTGGTGTGCCGGTGTACGCATTGCCTTGCTCGGTGATGGTCACCCGGACAAAACCTTGCTCGACTACCTGCAACACGAACTGCTGCGCACCTTGCCGGTCGAGTTGGCTGAGGCCTGGCGGGTACTGGCGCACCTGCCGCGTTTCAACCCGAGCCTGTGCGAGCACCTGTTCGGCGCTGGCGACGGTGACCACTACCTGCGTGAATTGCAGGCACTGGGCGCCTTTATCCAGCCTTGGGAAGACACCGCCGATTGGCTGCAGGTGTTCCCGCCGCTCGCACGCTTGCTGCGCGATGAACCCTGGCCGGCCAAGCGCTCCTGGCATCGGCGCGCCTGCCAATGGTTTACCACTGAGTGTGATTGGCAAGCCGCGTTTGAGCAGGCCTTGCAGGCCGAAGCGTTTGAGGTGGCGGTGAGCCTGTTGCAGCACTTCAGTTTTGAAGACCTGTTCCGTCAGCAGAATGCGCAACTGCTGTTGCGTTTGCATGAGCAGCATGGCGATGAATTGATGCTGGGCTCGGCGCAACTGGTGGGGCTGGTGACGGCCGCATTGCTGTTCGCCGGGCGCTTTGAGCAAGCCGGTGTGTGCATCGACCAGCTTGCCCGGTTTGCACCGCAGCCGACGGCGGCGAAACAGCGGCATTTATTGGCGCGCTGGCAGGCGCAATGGGGCTGGTTGTTGCACCTCAATGGCGATGCCGAGCGCTCCCGCGAGCATTTTCTGGAGGCCTTGCAAGCGTTGCCCGACAGCGCCTGGACCTCTCGCTTGATGTGCCTGTCGGGGCTGACCCAGCAAGCCTTGCTGCGCGGCGAGTTAGACGTCAGTCAAGCCTTGAACCGTGAAGCGCTGTGCCTGGCGCGTGCCCATGGTTCATTGGTGCTGGAGGCGCTGCTGGAACTGGATCACGCGCAATTGCTGGAACAGCGCGGTGCACCGTATCGGGCGCAAAGCCTGCTGGAAAATGTGCAGGCAATGCTGGCGCGCCAGCGCCTCAAGGCGGGGCCACTGGTAGGGCGCATCGCCCTGCGGCGCGGGCATCTGGCGTTACGCCAAGGCCAGGACGCGCTCGCCGGTGAATGTTTCGAGAGCGGTTTGAACCTGTGCCTGCACAGCCAGGACAAGCGCGTGCTCTACGGGTTTCTCGGCCTGGCGCTGCTGGCGGCCAACCAGGGCGATTACGCCCAGGCGTTTATCCAGTTGCGCGAGGCGGAGCGCTTGATGCAGCAGCGCCATGTGCCGGACTCGGTATACCGCGCGGTGCTGCTGTTGGTCAGTGGACACTTCTGGTTGCAACAGGGCCGAGCCGAACTGACCGTGGAGGCGGTGCGGCGCGTACTGCGGCACTTCCGTGGGCCACAGGCCCGGCAGGCACCACCGGCCACCCTGGAACTGATTCCACGCCTGGAATACCTGCTGGTGCTGGCCGAGGTGAAGCTGGGTGTGGCCGTTCAGCCCATGGAACGCCTGTATGCCTTGCTCGACACGACCCAACAACGCGGCATGCTCTGCCTGGAAACCGAGCTGCACCTGGTGCTGGGCGAAGTGGCCTGGCAGTTGGGCGACTCGACCGTGGCCCGCCGCGCGCTGCAAACCGGGCTGGAGCTGGCGCAGCGCTGCCAGGTGCAGCAGGCGATTCGCGAGCTGCGTTTGCGTGCGCCGGGGCTATTGAGTGAGCTGGGCCTGGAAACCCCGGCAGCGCCCAGTGGCGTGGTGGAAAACCCGCTGAGCCAGCGTGAACTGGAAGTGCTGCAGTTGATCGCCCAGGGCAACTCCAACCTGGAAATCGCCGACCGGCTGTTTATTTCGCTGCACACCGTCAAGACCCACGCGCGGCGTATCCATAGCAAGCTCGGCGTGGAGCGGCGCACCCAAGCGGTGGCCAAGGCCAAGACATTGGGCTTGATGGTCTAGGCGCAGAATGCCTGGCGATATTCCCCGGGCGTGGCGCCCATGGCCTGGCGAAAACGGTGGGTAAAGTGGCTGGCACTGGAGAAACCACACCGCCAGGCAATCTCGCCAAGGGGCAGGGCGCCGCCGCGCAGCAAGGCTTGCGCACGTGCCAGGCGACGCGCCAACAGGTATTGGTGGGGCGGCAGGCCGAAACTTTGGCGGAACATCCGCGCAAAATGGTATTCCGACAGCGCGCACATACCCGCCAGTTGCCCGAGGCTGATCGGGTCTTCCAGGTGGTGGTCGATAAACTCCACCAACAGCCGCCGCTGATGCGCCGCCAACCCGCCTTTCAAACGCAGGCCGTTGCGTGCGCCAACCTGGCTGAGCAGGGTGTGGCTGAGCATCTCGTGGGCCAGGCTGCTGGTCAGCAAGCGCTCGGCGGGCTCGTGCCAGTTGAGGGCGATCAGTTGGTGAAAGCGTTGGGCCTGGCTGGCGTCTTCGAGGAAGGTGCTTTCACGCAATTGCAATTCGCGCGGCTCGCGGTCAAGCAGCGTGACGCAGCCGAGGGCAAATTGCTCCGGGCTGAAATACACATGGGCCAGGCGAATCTCGCCGTTGATCACCCAGGCTGACTGGTGCTCGGCGGGCAGGATGCAGAGTTTGTCCGGGCCACCTTTGGTGCCTGGCTGATCGCGCCGAAAGGTGCCGGTGCCACCGCCGATGTAGCAGGACAAGGTGTGGTGGGTCGGCGCCTGGTAGTCCTGCGAATCGTGATGGTTGCTCCACAAGGCCGCAGACAAGCCGTCACCGAGCTCGGCGCAGGCTTCCAGGCGTGCGTTGGGCGAGCGGTTAAGGGCTTGAAAGACTTGCAGGGATTCCAGATCTGGCATGGTTGTGCTCTCCGACGCCTTGCATCCTACTCCCGCCGGCGATGGCTGTGATCCCTGCGCCCGACAAAAGCGCAAGAATGTGCAAGAGCGCCGACCGGCTGCCAAGGGACACTGTGGCTCAATCGACGGAGCCCGCTATGAACCTTTTCCTGTATTTACTCACCGTGGTGATCTGGGGCACCACCTGGATCGCCCTCAAGTGGCAATTGGGCGTCGTGGCGATTCCCGTGTCGATCGTCTACCGCTTCGGCCTGGCGGCGCTGGTGCTGTTTGCGCTGTTGCTGCTCAGCCGCAAGTTGCAGGTGATGAACCGGCGCGGGCATTTGATCTGCCTGGCGCAAGGGCTGTGCCTGTTCTGCGTTAACTTCATGTGCTTCCTGACCGCCAGCCAGTGGATCCCGAGCGGTCTGGTAGCAGTGGTGTTTTCCACCGCCACCTTGTGGAACGCCCTCAATGCCCGGGTGTTTTTTGGCCAGCGCGTAGCGCGCAACGTGTTGATGGGCGGCGCACTCGGCCTGCTGGGGCTGGGCTTTTTGTTCTGGCCGGAACTGGCAGGGCATACCGCCAGCCCGCAGACCTTGCTCGGCCTGGGCCTGGCATTGTTGGGGACCATGTGTTTCTCGGCGGGCAATATGCTTTCGAGCCTGCAACAGAAGGCCGGGCTCAAGCCGCTGACCACCAATGCGTGGGGCATGGCCTATGGCGCGGCGATGCTGGCGACTTACTGTGCGGTGCGCGGCATTCCTTTCGACATGGACTGGAGTGCACGGTATATCGGCGCTTTGTGGTACCTGGTGATTCCGGGGTCGGTAATCGGCTTTACCGCCTACCTCACCCTGGTTGGGCGCATGGGGCCGGAGCGGGCGGCGTATTGCACGGTGTTGTTTCCGGTGGTGGCGCTGAACGTGTCGGCATTCGCCGAGGGTTACCAGTGGACCGCCCCGGCGCTGATGGGGTTGGTGCTGGTGATGTTGGGGAATGTGTTGGTGTTCAGGAAGCCTCGGCCGGTTCAGCCAATCTTAAAGGCAAAAGCTATCTAATGTGGGAGCTGGCTTGCCTGCGATAGCGGTGGATCAGTCAAAGTTGAGCTAGCTGACCCATCGCCATCGCAGGCAAGCCAGCTCCCACATTTAATTGAGGTGATCGTCCTATTTCATTCCAAGGCGCTTGGCCATGCGGCCGAGGTTGGCGCGGTCCAGGCCGAGTTCGCGGGCGGCGCTGGCCCAGTTGTGCTGGTGGCGTTCCAGGCTGGCGCTGATGATTTGGCGCTGGTAATGCTCGGTGGCCTGGCGCAGGTCGCCGGTCACGGCCAGCGGCGCTTGCAGCGTTTCTTCGATGGCTGGCGCGCTGACGTCCGGCAGGTCCAGGTCCTGGGCGCTCAGGCTCAGAATCTTCGGCCGCTCGCGGCAGTTACCCAGGGCTTTGAGCGCACTGCGCCCGATCAAATGTTCCAGCTCCCGCACATTGCCCGGCCAGTTATACGCCAGCAGCGCGGCTTTTGCGTCGCTGGTCAGGCGCAGGCTGCCCAGGCCCATGCGCGAACGGTTCTGCTCCAGGAAGTAGCCCGCCAGCAGCAACACATCCCGCCCGCGCTCGCGCAGCGCCGGTACTTGCAGCGGGTACACGCTCAGGCGGTGGTAGAAGTCCGCGCGGTAGCGGCCATTGCGCACTTCTTCGGCGAGGTCGCGGTTGGTGGCGGCGATCAGGCGCACATCCACTTGGTGTTCCTTGTCCGAACCGAGGCGTTGCAGCTGGCCGCTTTGCAGCACGCGCAGCAATTTGGCCTGCACGGTCAACGACAGTTCGCCCACTTCATCCAGAAACAAGGTGCCGCCATTGGCCAGCTCGAACTTGCCGCGGCGTTCATTCAACGCGCCGGTAAAGGCGCCGCGCACGTGGCCGAACAGTTCGCTTTCAACCAGGGTTTCCGGCAGCGCGGCGCAGTTGAGGCTGATCAGCGGCTTGTCCGCACGCGGTGACGCGGCGTGGATGGCTTGGGCGACCAGTTCCTTGCCTACCCCGGTTTCGCCGGTGATCAGCACGGTCAGGTCGCTGCCGCCCACCAGCTTGATCTCCTCGACCAGGCGCTTGTGCGCCTTGCTCTGGCCGATCATTTCCTTGTGCTGCTGGCCGCTGGCCTGGCGATAGATCTCGGCGCGCTGGTGCTCGTCTTCGGCGCGCAATGCCAGGCGTTCGATGCGTTCGGCGACATTGACCGTGGCCGCCGCCAGGCTGGCAAAGGCTTGCAAGGCATCCAGCTCGACGCGTTCGAAACGCTCGGTGTCCAGCGCATCGAGAGTCAGCAAGCCCCAAGGCTGGTCGTCGATAAACAGCGGGCAGCCCATGCAATCGTGGACTTCCAGGTGCCCGTGCAGGCCGTCGACCAAACCGTCGTAGGGGTCGGGCAGTTCGCTGTCGCTGTCAAAACGGGTAGGGCCGGGGCTGCTCAGCAACACTGCAAAGCGCGGGTGCTCGCTGATCTTGAAGCGCCGGCCAAGGGTATCGGCGCTCAAACCATCCACTGCCAGCGGCACAAGCCACTCACCGTCCAGGCGTAACAACGCGGCGGCATCGCACGGCAGCAGTGCGCGCATGGCTTGCAACAGGCGTCGATATCGCTCGCCCTCGGGCAGCTCGCGGGACAGGTCGGCGACCAGAGGCAGCAGGGTGGTGAGCAGCGATTGTGCAGTCATAATGACTCCTTGTAGTCCTTATGACTATAAAGTGTAGGGTGTCTTACTGACTACAAAATATTTAAGTAATTGAAATATAACGATTAATAAGTTGGCACGAATACTGAGTAGATGAAGGTCATCAGTAAAGAGACCCAGGAGTCTGCCATGCTTAGTGCCCAAGACCGTGCCATCGTCAAATCCACTGTGCCCCTGCTGGAAAGCGGCGGCGAAGCGCTGATCACGCATTTTTACCGCATGATGCTCAGCGAATACCCGGAAGTTCGCCCGCTGTTCAACCAGGCCCACCAGGCCAGCGGTGACCAGCCCCGCGCCCTGGCCAATGGCGTGCTGATGTATGCGCGGCATATCGACCAGTTGGACCAACTGGGTGACCTGGTCGCCAAGATTATCAACAAGCACGTGGCCTTGCAGATCCTGCCGGAACACTACCCGATTGTGGGCGCCTGCCTGCTGCGCGCCATCTCTGAAGTGCTCGGCAGCGAGATCGCCACGCCTGAAGTGATGAATGCCTGGGGCGCGGCCTACGGCCAATTGGCCGACATCCTGATTGGCGCCGAAGCGGCCATCTACGACGAAAAAGCCCAGGCGCCGGGCGGCTGGCGCGGTGCGCGGCCATTTCTGCTGGTCAAGCGCGTGGAGGAGAGCGACGAAATCATCTCGTTCTACTTTGCGCCTGTGGATAACGGCCCAATCCTGCAAGCCGCGCCGGGCCAGTACATCGGCATGAAGCTGCTGCTGGACGGCGAAGAAGTGCGCCGCAACTATTCCCTGTCGGCCTTGAGCGATGCGGGCCTGTACCGCATCAGCGTCAAACGCGAGGCCGGTGGGCGGGTGTCCAACTACCTGCATGACCAGCTGCACGTCGGTGCAACCATCGACCTGTTCCCGCCATCGGGTGAGTTCACCCTGGCGGCCAGCGATAAACCGCTGGTGCTGATCAGCGGCGGGGTGGGCATTACCCCAACATTGCCAATGCTTGAAGCGGCCCTGGCAACCGAGCGCCCGGTGCACTTTATCCACTGTGCGCGCAACGGCGGTGTGCATGCGTTCCGTGATTGGGTCGATGCCCTGGCAGCCAGGCACCCGCAGCTCAAACGCTTTTATTGCTATGCCGAGGACGATGGCGTGAGCCCGGCGGCGGACAAGGTTGGGCTGTTGAGCCAGGAGCAATTGGCGGCGTGGTTGCCGCAGGAGCGTGACCTGGATGCGTACTTCCTGGGGCCTAAAGGCTTTATGGCGGCGATCAAGCGTCACCTGAAGGCGCTGGGTGTGCCGGAGCAGCAGGCGCGCTACGAGTTCTTCGGCCCGGCGGCGGCGCTGGAATAACGCGGTTAAAAATGTGGGAGCGGGCTTGCTCGCGAAGGCTGCGTGTCAGTTGACTCATAAGTGACTGATCCACCGCTTTCGCGAGCAAGCCCGCTCCCACATTGGGTTCTCTATTTATCCCGATTAATCCGCAGTTAACCCCTCTCTGTTTTAACCATGCTCTGTGTGTAAACTTGCCGGCATTGGCACAACGACAAAGGGAAAATGGGGATGAGTGACGAATTGCGTTTAGGCAGGGAGCGGCGCTTTCTGTTGTTGCTGGGCATCATCTGCCTGGCGCTGATCGGCGGTGCGCTGTATATGCAAGTGGTATTGGGCGAGGCGCCGTGCCCGCTGTGTATCCTGCAGCGCTACGCGTTGCTGTTGATTGCGATCTTTGCCTTCATCGGCGCCGCCATGCGCCGCAAAGGCGCGGTCACTCTGTTTGAAGGGCTGGTAGTACTCAGTGCCCTGGGCGGCGTCGCTGCCGCAGGCCACCACGTGTATACCCAGTTCTTCCCGGAGGTGAGCTGTGGCGTCGATGTGCTGCAGCCGATTGTCGATGAACTGCCGCTGGCCAAGGTGTTCCCACTGGGCTTCCAGGTCGACGGCTTCTGCAGCACGCCGTACCCGCCTATCCTTGGCCTGTCGCTGGCGCAGTGGGCGCTGGTGGCGTTCGTGTTGACGGTGATCCTGGTGCCGCTGGGCATCTACCGCAATCGCCAACGCCAGGCCTGAGCCTGTTCCCCAAAACGCCTCGGTCTTCCTTGAAGGAAGTCCGGGGCGTTTTTGGTTGTAGGGATTTGTGAAAGGGCCGTGACGAGGGGCAACAATAGGTGTGCACAGCGTGCGACATGTTGTCACACGGACGCTGTCGCAGGACATTTCTGACCCACCAAACCGCCGCCTAAATTTGCACCCGAAGGCTAAATTGTGCTGTCAGTTCATCGTTTGGGCAATGCCGCGAATGTCACGCCGCCCCAGCCATTGGGTGATGTCCGAATGCCTTGTTTTATGGGGGCTTGGATCCGTTTTACAAGCCCTTGCAAGGTGTAAGGGAAGTGGCGTTATGCCCAATAACACGGCAATTTTTGTGGTTTTTGTTGAGAATCGAACACGATAAGATCGCGAACCTTTGCAGGTTTAGTGAAGGATTGTTGCTGTAATCGATAAAAATTATTTCTTTATAAGACATGGTTTATACATCGCTAGCTAACTACAATCGCCCGCACTGAATGTCCTGTGCTGTTCAATATTTGAGCACTGGAGCGGTCGAGGGGCAGATGGACGGCTCTGTGCGACCCCAAGGTTCCGGCAGCCTTTCAACTATCCGCACCAAATGGAATTGGTCTGTAACAAGGCCTTTAACCACGAAATCGAATAAGAACTCACCGCAGGTCCGTGAAACGTACAGTTATGGCGTGACGGGCAGGCTCTTATTCAATCGAAGAGAAATGCCAACCCTTGGCAGGGTGAAGTGTTGGCGATCAAAACCCAACTGCATTGCGCAAGCTGCTTTAGAGGTCGTGAGATGAGTAAAAACAGGTACCCCCGATTACTAGGCTTTTTGCCGCTGATTGGCATGCTGTTAATGCTGGGAGGCTGCAAGTGGACCTTGATGGACCCAAAAGGACAGATCGGTCTGGATCAACGAAACCTGATCATCACCGCTACCCTGCTGATGCTGCTGGTCGTGGTCCCTGTGATCATCATGACCTTCGCCTTCGCCTGGAAATACCGCGCGTCGAACACCAGCGCTACCTACGCGCCTAAGTGGTCGCACTCCACCAAGATCGAAATCGCCGTGTGGCTGGTGCCGGTCCTCATCATCATCGCCCTGGGTTACATCACCTATAAGTCGACCCACGAGCTGGACCCGTACCGTCCGCTGGAATCCAACGTCAAGCCGATCAACATCGAAGTGGTCGCGCTGGACTGGAAGTGGCTGTTCATCTACCCGGACCTGGGTATCGCCACGGTCAACGAGATCCAGTTCCCGGAGAACACTCCGCTTAATTTCCGAATCACCTCCGATGCCGTGATGAACTCGTTCTTCATCCCTGCACTGGGCGGCCAGATCTACGCGATGGCAGGCATGCAGACTCGCCTGCACCTGATCGCCAACGAGAAAGCTGAAATGGAAGGCATCTCCGCGAACTACAGCGGCGCTGGCTTCACCGGCATGAAATTCAAAGCGATCTCGACGAGCCAGGAAGACTTCAACGCCTGGGTAGCCGCAGTCAAGGCCGCACCTAAACAGCTTGATCAAGCTGAATACGACGCCCTGACCAAACCAAGCCAGAACAACCCAGTCGCTCTGTACTCCGCGTTTGAGCCGGACCTGTTTCAGAAAATCGTCGACAAGTACGAAGGTATGAAGCCAGGCAAGCCGGTCAAGCACGAGAAGAAAGAAGTGGCCGTGGTTGAAGGTTCTGACACGGGCTCGCATTCAACTGCTGGGGCAGAGGAGTAAACGATGTTTGGTAAATTAAGTTGGGATGCGGTCCCGTTCCACGAGCCGATCGTAATGGTGACCATCGCCATGATCGCGCTGGGTGGTCTGGCACTGTTTGCTGCAATTACATATTTCAAGAAATGGACCTACCTGTGGACCGAGTGGCTGACGTCTGTCGACCACAAGAAAATCGGTGTCATGTACGTCATCGTTGCCATGGTCATGCTGCTGCGTGGTTTTGCCGACGCCATCATGATGCGTACCCAGTTGGCCATGGCCACCGAGGGTTCGCCTGGCTACCTGCCGCCTGAACACTATGACCAGATCTTCACCGCTCACGGTGTGATCATGATCATCTTCATGGCGATGCCATTCTTCACCGGCTTGATGAACCTTGCCTTGCCGCTGCAGATCGGTGCGCGTGACGTTGCCTACCCGTTCCTGAACTCCCTGAGCTTCTGGCTGCTGGTTTCCGGCGTGGTGCTGATCAACCTGTCCCTGGGCGTCGGCGAATTCGCCAAGACCGGTTGGGTTGCGTATCCGCCATTGTCGGGCATTCAGTACAGTCCGGGCGTGGGTGTGGACTACTACATCTGGGCGCTACAGTTATCAGGACTCGGGACGACGCTAACGGGGGTCAACTTCCTGGCCACCGTCCTGAAAATGCGCGCCCCTGGCATGAAACTGATGGACATGCCGATCTTCACCTGGACCTGCACCTGGGCCAACGTCCTGATCGTGGCCTCGTTCCCGATCCTGGCCGCTACCATGGCGCTGCTGTCGCTTGACCGTTACTTGGATTTCCACATTTTCACCAATGAACTTGGTGGCAATCCAATGATGTACGTGAACCTGTTCTGGGCATGGGGTCACCCTGAGGTGTACATCCTGATCCTGCCAGCGTTCGGTATCTTCTCTGAAGTGATCTCGACCTTTACCGGCAAGCGCCTGTTCGGTCACCACTCGATGGTTTACGCATCGGGCGCGATCTCGGTACTGGGCTTCATGGTTTGGCTGCACCACTTCTTCACCATGGGCTCGGGGGCCAGCGTCAACGCCTTCTTCGGCCTGGCGACAATGCTGATTTCCATCCCGACGGGGGTGAAGCTATTTAACTGGCTATTCACCATCTACCACGGCCGTCTGCGTATCACCAGCCAGGTTCTGTGGACCCTGGGCTTCATGGTGACCTTCGCCATCGGCGGCATGACCGGCGTACTGCTGGCCATCCCGGGTGCTGACTTCGTACTGCACAACAGCCTGTTCGTGATCGCGCACTTCCACAACGTGATCATCGGTGGTGCTGTATTCGGCTACATCGCAGGCTTCAGCTTCTACTTCCCGAAAGCGTTCGGCTTCAAGCTGCACGAAGGTTGGGGCAAGGCTGCATTCTGGTTCTGGATCTCGGGCTTCTTCGTCGCGTTCATGCCGCTCTATGCTTTGGGCTTCATGGGCATGACCCGTCGTCTGAACGCCACTACCAACCCTGAGTGGGTGCCGTACCTGTACGTCGCCATGTTCGGTGCGTTGATGATCGCTGCCGGTATTGCCTGCCAGCTGATCCAGCTGTACGTGAGTATCCGTGATCGCAAGCAGAACGCCTGTGACTCCGGTGACCCATGGAATGGCCACACCCTGGAATGGTCGACTTCGTCGCCACCACCGTTCTACAACTTCGCTGTGATCCCGACTGCGAACACCATTGATGCGTTCACCGAAGCCAAGGAAGACGGTACTGCGTACCAGAAGCCTAAGCACTACGAGCCGATCCACATGCCGAACAACACCGCCACTGGCGTGGTGATGGGCGCGCTGTTGACCGTGTTCGGTTTCGCGATGATCTGGCACATCTGGTGGCTGGCAATCGTGGGCCTGGTAGGCACTATCGGTTACTTCATCATTCACGCTGCCCGTGATGATCAAGGCTACATGGTGCCGGTCGAGACGATCGAACGCATCGAAGCCGAGCAACACGCTCGCCTGGTAGCCGAGAAGAAAATTCCGGCCAACCGTGTAGAAACCTCGTTGGAACAGGCTTAAACCATGTCGAACTTAGTGACCAATGCTGGACACGCCCATGTCGATGACCATGGGCACGATGACCATCACCACGACTCGGGGCCAATGACCGTATTCGGTTTCTGGCTCTACCTGATGACCGACTGCATCTTGTTTGCGTCGATCTTCGCGGTGTACGCGGTACTGGTAAACAACGTAGCGGGTGGCCCGTCGGGCCACGACATCTTCGAACTGCCTTACGTGCTCGGCGAAACCGCCTTGCTGTTGTTCAGTTCGATCACCTACGGCTTCGCCATGCTGGCCTTCTACAAGGGCAGCAAGAAAGGCGTACTGAGCTGGTTGGCACTGACCTTCCTGTTCGGCCTGGGCTTCATCGGCATGGAGATCAACGAGTTCCACCTGCTGATCTCCGAAGGCTACGGCCCGCACCGTTCCGGCTTCCTGTCCGCGTTCTTCACGCTGGTAGGCACCCACGGTCTGCACGTATCTGCCGGCCTGCTGTGGATGGCGGTGATGATGTATCAGGTCAATAAACACGGCCTGACCAACACCAACAAGACTCGCCTGAGCTGCCTGAGCCTGTTCTGGCACTTCCTGGACGTGGTCTGGATCTGCGTATTCACCGTCGTTTACTTGATGGGGACTCTGTAATGGCTAATGCACACTCCCATGACCATGACAGCCATGATGCGAGCCACGGCAGCGTAAAGTCTTACGCTATCGGCTTCATCCTGTCGGTCATCCTGACCCTGATCCCATTCGGCCTGGTGATGTACCCAACCTTGCCGAAGTCGATCACCTTGATGATCGTCCTGGCGTTCGCGGTGATTCAGGTTCTGGTTCACCTGGTGTACTTCCTGCACCTGGATCGCTCGAAAGAGCAGCGCGATAACGTGATTGCGTTCGTGTTCGCAGGTCTTGTGATCCTGCTGCTGGTTGGCCTGTCGATATGGATCATGTTCAGCATCCATACGTTCATGATGGCGAAGTGAGGTAAGACCCGATGTCGCTTAAGCACTTTATCCAAATCACCAAACCGGGGATCATTTTCGGTAACGTGCTTTCTGTGGCAGGCGGTTTCTTCCTGGCCTCCAAGGGGCATGTCGATCTGGCCATTTTTCTGGCTGCGATGATCGGCACGTCCCTGGTGGTAGCTTCCGGTTGTGTGTTCAACAACTGCATCGACCGTGACATCGACTTGAAGATGGAACGCACCAAGAATCGTGTGCTGGTGCAGGGCCTTATCTCCCTGAAACTGGCACTGATCTACGCGACCGTCCTGGGTGTTGCCGGTGTGGCCCTGTTGTACAAGGTGGCCAACCCGTTGGCGGCGCTGTTTGCCGTGATCGGTTTTGTTATCTACGTCGGCCTTTACAGCCTGTACCTCAAGCGCAAGTCGGTTCACGGCACGCTGGTGGGCAGTCTGTCGGGGGCGATGCCGCCGGTGATTGGTTATGTGGCTGTGACCAATAGCTTCGACATGGCTGCGCTGGTGCTGCTGGTGATGTTCAGCCTGTGGCAGATGCCGCACTCCTATGCCATCGCAATCTTCCGCTTCAATGACTACCTGGCTGCGTCGATTCCGGTGCTGCCGGTTAAACGTGGCATTCAGGTAGCCAAGAAACACATCCTGCTCTACATCCTGGCCTTCCTCGTGGCGACCTTGATGCTGACCTTCAGTGGCTACGCCGGCATGAGCTACCTCGCCGTCGCTGCCGCCATGGGCATGTACTGGTTGTACATGGCCTGGACCGGCTACAAGGCGGTGGATGACACCGTCTGGGCGCGCAAGCTGTTCGTGTTCTCGATCTTCACCATCACCGCGCTCAGCGTGATGATGTCCCTGGATTTCCAAGTGCCGAAAGAGCTGTTGCTGACCTACGCACACTGAGTCATCGAGCAACAAAAAGCCCCGCCTTCGCAAGAAGCGCGGGGCTTTTTATTGAGTGGCCTTTAAACTATTCCCACATTCTACAAATGCAGGAAGCAACGTGATGACTAAAAAAGCCGTGATGGTATTCAGTGGCGGGCAGGACTCGACCACCTGCCTGATCCAGGCGCTGGGGCAGTATGACGAAGTGCACTGCATTACCTTCGATTATGGCCAGCGCCATGTGGCCGAAGTTGAAGTCGCGCAGAAGCTGGCCAAGCAGTTGGGCGCCACCGTCCACAAGGTGATGGACGTGTCTTTGCTCAATGAGCTGGCGATCAGCAGCCTGACCCGCGACAACATCCCGGTGCCGACCGTGAACAGCTCGGGCGAAAGCCTGCCGAGCACGTTTGTGCCGGGTCGCAATATTCTGTTTCTGACCCTGGCGGCGATCTACGCCTATCAGGTCAAAGCCGAAAGCGTGATTACCGGTGTGTGCGAAACCGACTTCTCGGGTTACCCCGATTGCCGCGATGACTTTGTCAAAGCGCTGAACACCGCGCTCCAACTGGGCATGGACTACACGCTGCGCCTGGACACGCCGTTGATGTGGCTGAACAAGGCTGAAACCTGGGCGCTGGCTGATTATCACAACCAATTGGAGCTGGTTCAGCACCAGACCCTGACCTGCTACAACGGCATCATCGGCACCGGCTGCGGTAATTGCGATGCATGCAACCTGCGGGCGCGGGGCTTGAATGAGTATTTGCAGGATAAAGCGGGTGTGATGAGCAGCCTGAAGCAGAAGTTGCAACTGAGCTAGGGTCAGGGCCGCAAGCAGTACTCGGCCAAAATGTGGGAGCGGGCAAGCCCGCTCCCACATTCAGATCACATTAACCACCCTATTAACGGTCAGGCAGCGCTACCGGTAATCCAGCGTTTGAACAACGCACGCGCGCCATAGGCCGGCAGGATATTGAAAAACGCAAAGCCGACTTTGATCGCGATCTGCACGTAGATCATGCTCAAGATGTCACTGGTCTGCATCGCGCCATAGAACGCAATAAAGCAGAACAGGAAGCTGTCGATAATCACCGCAAAAAACGTACTGAGGAAAATCCGCAGGTACAGGTATTTGGAGTTGGTCAGTTCCTTGATCTTGCACAGCAAGTAGGAGTTTATATTCTCCGACACCAGGAACGACACCGAGGACGCGACCAGTACCGAGGACACCTGAATGATCACGTCGTTGTAAGGGCCATCGAGTTTCCAGCCCGGCAAGCCTGGCAGAAACGTCGAGCCGTAGAGCAGGATGATGATCATCGCGTTACTGGCGAACGCAAACAAAATGGCGCGTCTGGCCAGGCGCAGGCCGAATTGCTCGTTGAGCAGATCCACGATCAAAAACGTCAGTGGGTACAGAAACGTGCCCGGCGTGACGATGATGCCCATCGACTCCAGGTAAATAGGCTTGGTCGCGGCAATGCTGGTGAAGATATAAAACGTGAATAGCAACAGGTTCAGGATGATGTAGATCATCCAGGAGTTTTCGTTGCGGTCGTTTATATCGTAGGCCGTCAGCGTCCCTCCCTGGGAATAAAACTTCTTGTACATGTTCTTAACTTCCATTTTATTGAGGTTGTCCATGATTTCGCTGTTGACGACTTCACTCAGCTTCATCCTGATGACCTTGCCGGTGGCGATCACCATGATCACCGCCAGGCTCTTGTCATTCTCAAAGCCCAGCAGTTTGTATTTGCTGTTTTCGATGCCCGCTTCATAGGTTGTCATTGAAGCGCTCCTCAATGATGTCGCCGATCACGCACAGGCGCTCTGAGCCAACGCAGGCTTCAAGGGTGATAAACATTTTCTGGGTAGCCCGGTCGTACACCAGCTTTTCTTTGCCCAGGGTTGACGCGCCTTTTTGCACGATCAACAAATCACCCGGCTCGTTGATGCCGGGAATACCCCGTTCCAGGCGCACACCGATCAGGTTGTAGGAAGAACCGAAGTAGTAGGTCAGCGGATACAGCGTGGCCAATTCGCCAATGCGCTTGTCCAGGTTCTGGATAACCAGGCTTTCCTTGAGCACCGGCACGGCGGCCGGGTTCATGTTGCCCTGTGGGGAAACACTGCTCTCGATGATTTCCTTGGCTTCAAAATCGAGGGTCTCGATTTCATCGTAGGAGACGCCGAAGAAGTCCGAGATCTTGCGGACTGTGGACTGCTGCACGTTGACGACCTTGCCTTCCAGGATGTTGTAGATGGTGGTCCTGGTCAGGCCGGCAGCATTGGATAACGACAACTGCGTCTCGCCGCGGCTTTTGATCAAGTACTTGATGTTGCTCTTCAAGTGCTCGGTTTTTTCGCGTCTGTGTATCACGTGCTCACCACTTCCTTTTAGTCGTTAACGTCCATTGTTTGCGCAGCCACAACAAGGGAGCGCCCGTTCCGGGGGCGCTTCTGATTTTGCGGCGGCGGGAGTGTTGCATGCGTGGGGCCTAACAATAAAGTCCGGATGCGCGGCTTGCGTACTTTTGATGGGCTTGGCGCCGGAGAAATGAACATTTGATTTGGAAAATGTTTAATTTCCTGTTTAATTAACCCTCTCGGTTCAGGACGGACCGGCACGCAACGCCCAGGAAGGGACCCGCACTGATGGCATTCAATACCGTACCCCTCAAAGACCAGGCCGACCTGCTGCGTCATGGCCTGGCGGATCTGCGCGCAGAAGACTTCGAACTCGCCAGCCTGCTGGATGCTGAAGTCACTCGCCAGCATCGCACCCTCTCACTGGTGGCTTCTTCCTGCGCGGTCAAGCCACGCACCTTGGTCGCCTGCGCCTCCGCACTGGTCAATGTGAGCGCCGAAGGCACGCCCGGTAAACGCTATCGTACCGGCTGCGAAAATGTCGATTTGGTTGAATCCCTGGCCATCCGCAGAGCGCGGGAGTTGTTCGACGCGCATTACGCCGGCGTGCAGCCTCATTCGGCGTCCAACGCCATATCCCAAGTGCTTTCGGCGCTGCTTGAGCCGGGCGATACGCTACTGGGTATGGCCCACGACCATGGCGGTGAACTCACCCTTGGCAGCCCGGCGGTGTTCACCGGGGCGTATTACAAGGCCATCCGCTATGGCACCACCGGCGAAGGCCTTATCGATTATGAGCAGGTGCGCAGCCTGGCCCTGGCCCATCGCCCACGCATCATTATTTGTGGTGCGGGCGCGTACTCAAGGGTGGTGGACTTTGAGCGCTTTCGCGCGATTGCCGACGAGGCGGGCGCCATCCTGCTGGCGGATATTTCCGCTATCGCCGGGTTGGTGGTGACAGGGCGCCATCCGAGCCCGATCAACGCTGCACACGTCACCATCACCTGCACGCACAAGCAATTGGGCGGCCCACGGGGTGGGTTGATTCTGTGCGGCCGCGACGCCGAGACCAAGGTGCCCGGCCTTAAATCAACGTTCAGCCGCGTGCTGGATCAAGCCGTGTTCCCGCGTATGCAAGGCGCACCGGCGATGAACATGATCGCGGCAAAAGCGGCGGCCTTGGGGTATGCGAAGTCAGCAGAGTTTGATGCCTGTATGGAGCGTGGCCGTGCGCTTGCCGATGAAGTGGCCAGTGCGTTTGCGGCTCAGGGTTACGAAGTGGTGGGCGGGCGCAGTGAGAACCATACGGTGCTGATCCGGTTGCAGGGCGCCATGACCGGCGCCATCGCCGAGGCGGCCCTGGAGGCTTGCGCCATTGTGGTGAGCAAGCACCGCGTACCGGGCGAGACACGTTCGAAGTTGGTCACCAGCGGTTTGTGTCTCGGCACCGGCTGCATGGCGCAACGCAATTTCGATGCCGACGGCTGCCGGCAGGTGATTGAGCTGATTTGTCGGGTGTTGGAACACGTCACCCCGCTGGGCGAACAGGACTATCGCCTTGAGCCTGAGGTGCGCGAGCAGGTGCGCACGGCGGTGGAAGCCTTGTGCATGAATTACCCGATCGCCGACTACCTGGAGGGTTGATCACCGCGCCGGTGGCTAAATCAGCTGAACGCCTTCTCGTCATACTTCTTTGTACGAACCGTGAGAAACCATCACCCGTCTACAAGGAGTCGCTCCATGTTCAGCGTAAGTCGTCGGTCTCTTCTCGCCTTTGGCGCGGCTCTGCCGGTGCTGGGCCGCCTGGACTGGGCGGTGGCCAGCCCGCCACCGGCCCCGGCGGACACGGTGCGACTCAACTACAACGAAAGCCCCTACGGCCCTTCAGCCGCCGCCCGCGAGGCGATGCAGCGTGGCATCGGCCTCTCCGGGCTGTATCCCTATGGCTACATGTACGGCTTGGCAGAACAGTTCGCTGAAGCGCAGGGGCTTGCCGAAGAACAGGTCGCTGTATTTGCCGGCTCCATGGCCGCCCTGCGCTACGCCGTGTTGGCGTTTACCAGCCAGGCCCGTGGTCTGGTGATGGCCACGCCGTCTTATGAAGTGCCACGCCAGGCCGCCGAAGCGTGGCAGGCGCCAGTCCACGAAGTGAGCCTCAATACCGAGCATGCCCATGATGTGCCGGCCATGCTTGCCGCCGACCCGCAGGCGGGCATGCTGTACCTGTGCAACCCCAACAACCCGACTGGCACGCTGACGCCCACCGAAGCGATCCGCCAGGCGCTGGCGAATAAACCCAAAGGCTGCGTGCTGGTGGTGGACGAGGCCTACATCGACTTCTGTGACGCACAAAGCTGCGTGAGCTGGGTCAAGGACCACGACGACTTACTGGTGCTGCGCACCTTCTCGAAAATCTACGGCATGGCCGGCGCGCGCCTGGGCCTGGCGATCGGACACCCGGCGTTGCTGGAAAGGCTGGCGGTGTTTGGTGGCGACAATGTGCCGGCGGCGTCCACGTTGCTCGGTGCCCGGGCAAGCCTGGACGACCTCAAGCTGGTGCCGCAACGCAAGGCGCTCAACGCCCAATTGCGCGATGAAACCATTGCCTGGCTAAAGGGGCGTGGTTTTACCTGCACAGTGTCGCAAAGCAACTGCTTCATGATTAACGTGAAGCAGCCGGCAGAACAGGTCATCGAGAAGCTGGCTGCACAGGGCGTATTGGTCGGGCGGGTGTGGAAGGATTGGCCGCAGTGGGTGCGGGTGACGGTGGGCAACAAGCAGGAAATGGCGCGGTTTCGCGAAGTGTTCGCGAGTCTTTAAAGCAACACAAAACCCATGTGGGAGCTGGCTTGCCTGCGATAGCAGCACCTCGGTCTATCAGGCAAACCGAGGTGATGCTATCGCAGGCAAGCCAGCTCCCACCTTTTGAGCAATGCGTTACTGCTGCTGCGCGATGCTGTACCCATCAAACGCTGTCTGCTGCTGCAACGCAGTAATCACACTCTTGCGGCTCAACGGCTGCTCGGCGCCGGCGTTATCCACAAAGCTCTCGGTTTCAAGCTCAGCCTCATCGCCTTCACCCACAAAGCTGAAGCCCAAAAACTCGAACGCCTCGCGGTCAACGTTGAGCTTGGAGCGCGGCGTGCGCAGCGGCAGGGTGACGCTGATGCCATCCTTGCTGATCACAAACACTTCGGCTTCTTTCTTGGCCCGTGCAGCCTTGCCCTTGCCGGCGCTCGGGTTGCTGATGGCCTGGTGAGACTGGTTCAGCACCTTGAGGGCCAGGCCGTAGACCAGCTCCTGGAACTCGGGGTCGTCCTTGAAACTGGAGAGGATGCGGCTGATCGAGAACTTACTGCTCAGGTCTTCGAGGGCGATGTTATCGGCCGCTTCGGCATCCTTGAGTTGCTTGAGCTGGCCCATCAGGTCGTAGGCCTTGTCGTCGTCGAAGGCGTCATGGGCCTGGCGGATGGCCACGCGCAGTTCGCGGATCTGGTCGCTTTCCTTGGAGGTGTGGAACGCGTCCAGCACCATCTCGCTGATGATCTTGGCCGCAGGCACATGCTGTGAAAGATTGATGGCGTTTTCGTATTCGGCCTTCGATTGCAGGGCGGCTACGGATTCTTCGGCGGCGTGTTCGGTGTAAGAATCAGACATTGAAATTTCACTACTTCAGTAAGCGGGAACAAAAAAACGTCGCGCATTTTCGGCGGCCACGCAGGTCAGGTCAAGGCAGCACACTGCCCATATCGCGGCGCAATGCGCTCAGCGCCCGCTGCAAGCGCACGGCCCGCCCGCAGAACAGACCAACGGTAAACCCCGACACACCGCCGACGGCCAGCAACATCTCAGGCGTGCTCAACAGCAGCGGGTGCACGGCCTGCTGATAGCCGAAGTAGTACTTCACCGCAAAGAACAGCTGCGAGATCAGCAGGGTTTTCCAGGTGCCCGCCAGTACCAGCGTTTCGCCATCGGCATCGAGCCGGGCGCCATCGGCGTTAAACAGCAACATCCCCATCAGGCAACCTGCCAGCACACCGCCGACCCAGGCACCACTCGACAGCAATGAAGGCTCCAGCGACATCAGCGACCACACCACCAGCACCACCGGCAAAATCAACAATGAGCGGCGATTCCCGCGCCCGCCCAGGCAGGCCTTGATGCCGTAATAACAAATCCACAGGTAGATGGCGTACACCCACAGGGGCGTGCCTTGGAGGATATCGAGCATGGGTGCTTCCTTGCAGTAATGCGTCGGGTACTTTCAGGAGAGGAGCAGATCAGGCGATGTGAGCTCGGTCAGTAATGATAGCGGCACATCAAAATTTGTACTTCATCCTCCTCAATACCATAAACAAGTCGATGCTCGGCAGTGATTCTGCGGGACCAGAAGCCACTCAGGTTGTGTTTGAGAGGTTCAGGTTTGCCGACCCCATCAAAGGGGTCTCTTTGGATCGCTTTGATCAGCAGGTTTATACGCTTGAGGCCTGCCTTGTCGTTTTGTTGAAACCAGAGGTAGTCGTCCCAGCCTTCAGGGGTAAAAAGTATTTTCATTCTTCAATCAACCGCCTTGGCTTGGCTTTACCTGCTCGCAAGCTGTTGACTGAGTTGATGAGACGTTCAGCATTTTTTGGCGAACGCAGCAGATAGGCTGTCTCTTCAAGAGCATTGAATTCTGACAGCGAGATCATCACCACCGGCTCGCCTTTTTGTCGTGTCACCAGCAGCGGGATGTGATCTTCGTTAACTCGGTCCATCGTTTCGGACAAATGAGCGCGGGCTTTGGTGTAGTTGATAGTTTCCATGCAGGTCTCCTCATTGATGGCTGAAACGTACAGAAATGCGTACATGTCTACAAGGGGCATCCTATCAACGGTCACGCGCTTGGCGTTGTCATCATTTCAGTGCTGACCCACATCAACACCCCCCACCGCAAAACCCTTTACAACACAAAGGCCTGATGAACCCATAAAAACAACCGCTGGCCTGCGCCGAGGGGACTACTCCACGCCAGGTTATTAAAGGATTAATGCGATGGCCTTTTCATTGTCCCGCCTGGCCTTGCTGGGGGCGACGCTGTGTCTTGCGCTACCTCTGCACGCCACCCCAACCCAAATCGAACAGGGTAAATACGTGGCCCAACTGGGCGACTGCATCGCCTGCCATACCGCCAAGCAAGGCCAGGTGATGGCTGGCGGGCTGGAGCTGAGCACGCCGATGGGCACGATCTATTCGAGCAATATCACGCCGGACCGCGCCACCGGTATCGGCAACTACGGCTTCGAGCAGTTCGACAAGGTGATGCGTGAAGGCGTGACGCCGGCGGGCATGAACCTTTACCCGGCGATGCCGTATCCGTCTTACGCGAAGATGAGCGACGAGGACATGCGCGCCCTGTACGCCTACCTGATGCAAGGCGTGGAGCCGGTGCAACAGGCCAACCTTGAGGCGGACATGGGCTTCCCGTTCAATCAGCGCTGGGGCCTGGCGCTGTGGAATTTTGCCTTTCTCGACAAGCAGCCGTTCCAACCCGACCCACAGCGTAGCGAAGTGCTCAACCGTGGCGCCTATCTGGTCCAGGGCCTGGGGCATTGCGGCTCATGCCACACGCCACGGGGCATCGCTTTCCAGGAAAAAGCCATGAGCGATGCGGGCCGCAGTGGCCGGCATTACCTGGCCGGGGAAACCGTCGAGCACTGGCGCGCCCTGAGCCTGCGCAACCTGTGGACGGTGCCAGACACCGTGCAACTGCTCAAGACCGGGCAGAACCGCTTTGCCACAGTCGCCGGCAACATGGCCGATGTGATCCACCACAGCACCCAGCATTTCAGCGATGACGACCTCACGGCCATCGCCAGTTACCTCAAGTCTCTGCCGCCAGGCAAAAATGACCTGCCAATGCCATCGGTCGCCCAAGCACCTGCCGCACCGCCAGCCGACTTGTTCACCAGCCGTGGCGGCCTGGGTTACATGCAGTTTTGCAGCGACTGCCATCGCAGTGACGGCGCCGGGGTCAAAGGCCTGTTTCCACCCTTGGCGGGTAACCCGAGCGTTGCCTCGAATAACCCGACTTCGCTGTTGCATATCACGCTGACCGGCTGGGAGACTGCGCAAACCGCCGCCCACCCACGGGTCTACACCATGCCCGGGTTCAGCCGGCTGGCCGATCAGGAAATCGCCGAGATCCTGACGTTTGTGCGCACCCGTTGGGGCAACGCAGGCACGCCTATCAGCGCCGCCCAGGTGAAGACACTGCGCGACCAACTCAACCCTGCCACCACTGATTCGTCGGCCTTCGAAACCCCAAGGCTGGCGGATTTGCTCGCCGCACCGAACGCCGACCAGGTTGTTCGCGGCATGCGCCTGCACCTGCAAACCAAGGCGCTGCTGCCGGATAACGTCGGCAATTCGCTTAACTGCACCAGTTGTCATCTCAACGCTGGCACCGTGGCGGACGGTTCGCCGTTTGTAGGCGTGTCGGCGTTCTTCCCCAGCTACGCGCCGCGTGCGGGCAAGGTGGTCACGCTGGAGGAGCGCATCAATGGCTGTTTCCGCCGTTCCATGAACGGCAAGCCACTGGCGCCGCAGTCGGCGGATATGCAGGCGATGGTTGCGTATTTTGACTGGATGAAAAACAACACCCGCCCTGAAGATAAAGTCGCCGGGCGCGGCGTGGGCAAGATCGATCCGGCGATCAAGCCCGACCTGGACAACGGCAAGCGGGTGTATGCCAAGCAATGTGCGGTGTGCCATGGCGATAACGGCCAGGGCCTGGCGCGTGCCGACGGCGAGCTGGTGTACCCGCCACTGTGGGGCGAGCAGTCGTTCAACATCGGCGCCGGTATGGCACGGCCTTACACCGCGGCGGCGTTTGTGAAGCGCAACATGCCGATCGGCTTCCACGAGAAATTCCCGTTGGGGCAGGGCGGTTTGTCGGACCAGGACGCGGTGGACGTGGCGGCGTATTTTTCTGGCCAACCGCGCCCGGACTTCCCGGACAAGGTCAAAGACTGGCCCAACGGCGGCAAACCGGTGGATGCGCGCTATTAAGCCAGCTGCTTAAGGCAGTCCTCAAGAATATCCAGGCCTTGCTCCAGCACCGCAGGCTCAGTAGTCAGCGGTGCCAGCAGGCGGATGATATGCCGCGATTTGCCGCTGGGCATCAGCAGTAAGCCGGCATCGCGCGCCAGGCTCAGCAGTTGGTTCAGTTGCTGAGGCGCGGGCGTGCCGTCGGCATGGGCCAGCTCGATGCCACGCATGGCGCCCACGCCGGTCAGGCGACCCAGGTAGGGCGACAGTTGCTGCTCGCGCCAGGCGGCATAACGGCGGACGATCGCGGCCTCTTGTTGTGAACCCCAGGTTTGCAGGTGTTCATCAGTCATCGCGTCCAATGTCGCCAAGGCCGCCGCACACGCAATCGGGTTACCGGAGTAGGTGCCACCCAGGCCGCCTTTGGGCAAGTTGTCGAGCAGCGCCTTACGCCCGACCACCGCGCCCAATGGCACGCCACCGGCGATGCTTTTGCCGAGCAGGATCAGATCCGGTTCGATGCCCAGGCGCGAGAACGCAAAACGCTGGCCGGTACGCCCGAAGCCGGACTGGATTTCATCGGCAATCAGCAGGATGTTCTTCGCATCACAGAGGCGGCGCAGGGCCTGGGCGAATTCGATGTCCAGGGCCAGAAAGCCGCCTTCGCCCTGCACCGGTTCGATGATGAAACAGGCCACATCGTTGATGTCGATTTCCACACTGAACAGACGGTCCATGGCCTTCAGGGCTTCGGCGCAGGTCACGTCGTTATCGGCGCTGGGGTAGGGCAGGTGATACACCGGGCCAGGCAGCACACCGACTTTTTGCTTGTACGGCGCTACCTTGCCATTGAGGTTAAGCGTGGCCAGGGTGCGGCCGTGGAAGGCGCCATCAAAGGCGATCACCGCCGTGCGGCCGGTGGCGCCGCGCACGATTTTCAAGGCGTTTTCCGCCGCTTCCGCGCCGCTGTTGGTGAGCATGCCGCTCACCGCGTAATCCACCGGGATAAACGCACAAACGCGATCCATCAGCTCGATGTAGGGCGCGTGCGGCGCGGCGTTGAACGCATAGTGGGTAAGCCGCGTGGCTTGTTCGCGAATCGCCTCCACCACACCTGGGTGACAGTGCCCAAGGTTAAGCACGCCAATGCCACCGACAAAATCGATATAGCGCTTGCCCGTGGTGTCCCACACCTCGGCATTTTTACCGTGGCTGAGGTTGATGGGGTGAACGATGGAAATCGACTGGCTGATGCTTTCGCGGCTCATGAATCGGGGACTCGGCAATGGCGGGCGTGTATTTATCTAAGCCGCGCGCCCAGGCTTGCCGCAAACGAAATAAAGTCGCCGGGTCATTCCAAATCGGAAGGAGCTGTTGCCTAAAGGTCGTTTGTGGCCACGCTGCAAACCTGACAATACTGCCGGGCAACCTCAGAAACCGGCGCGGGCAGTGCGGCGCCGAATAATAAAAGATACACAGGGAGTGCCTCGCATGAACCACCTTAAAACGATCCTCGCCGCCACGGCCGTTGCGCTTGCCGGCAGCGCCCACGCGGGTGTGACTCTGGACGCGATCCAGAAAAAAGGCTTTATCCAGTGCGGCGTCAGTGACGGCCTGCCGGGCTTCGGCGTGCCGGACAGCCAGGGCAAGATGACCGGACTCGATGTGGACGTGTGCCACGCCGTTGCCGCCGCCGTGTTCGGCGATGCGTCAAAAGTGAAGTTCACCCAGTTGACCGCCAAGGAGCGTTTCACCGCGCTGCAATCGGGCGAAATCGACCTGATTTCGCGCAACACCACTTGGACCAGCTCACGCGATTCCGGCATGGGCCTGGTGTTTACCGGCGTGACCTATTACGACGGTATCGGCTTTCTGGTCAACCACAAGTTGGGCGTGACCGGCGCCAAGCAACTCGATGGCGCGACCGTCTGCATCCAGGCCGGCACCACCACCGAACTCAACGTTTCGGACTTTTTCCGCACCCACGGCATGAAGTACACGCCGATCACCTTCGACACCGCCGATGAGAGCGCCAAGGGCCTGGAAGCCGGACGTTGCGACGTGCTCACCACCGACCAGTCGGGCCTGTATGCCCAGCGCATCAAGATGGCCCACCCGGATGAGTTCGTGGTGCTGCCGGAGGTGATCTCCAAAGAGCCGTTGGGGCCGCTGGTGCGCAAGGGCGACGATGAGTGGTTCAGCATCGTCAAGTGGACCCTGTTTGCCATGCTCAATGCCGAAGAAATGGGCATCACCTCGCAAAATGTCGAGGCCCAGGCCAAATCCACCCAGAACCCCGACGTTGCACGCCTGCTCGGTGCAGACGGCGATTACGGCAAAGACCTGAAGTTGCGCAAGGATTGGGTGGTGCAGATCGTCAAACAGGTGGGTAACTACGACGAGGTATTCGAACGCAATATCGGCCAGGGCAGCGTGCTGAAGATCAAACGCGGGCTCAATGCGTTGTGGAGCAATGGCGGCATCCAGTACGCACCGCCGGTGCGTTGACTGAGCGCTGCCTTAAGTGGGAGCTGGCAAGCCAACTCCCACATCACTCCGAGACCACATCCTTGCCCGCCGCCTTGGACCGGTACAGTGCCTGATCGGCACGTGCCATCAGGGCGGCGGGCGTTTCGCCCATCCGCCGCTCCACTATGCCCAGGCTCAGGGTGACTTTGAAGTCGCCTACGGCGGGCATCTCGGCGATGGCCTGACGGATACGTTCGGCCAATTGCCTGGCGGTATCCAAGGTGCTTTTGGGCAGGACCACCATAAACTCATCGCCGCCCCAGCGTGCGAGCAAGTCGCCTTGGCGCATACAGGTTTCCAGGCTGTCTACCACGCTCACCAGGGTCTGGTCGCCGACGCCATGACCATGTTTGTCGTTGATCGGCTTGAAGTCATCGATATCCATGGCCACCAAGGCCAGCGGTACGCGGAAGCGCTCGGCACGGTCGCACGCCTCCAGCAGCACCTTCTCCAGGCGATAACGATTAGCGGTGCGCGTCAGGGCGTCCTGTTCGGCCAGGGAGCGGTTCTCGTCCAACTGCAATTGCAGTTGCTGATTAACCCGTGACAACTCAAGGGTGCGTTCGGCCACCAGCGCTTCCAGCGACTGGTTGCGCTTTTGCAGCTGTTCGATAGAGATTTTGCGTGTATGGATATCGCGGTGCGCGCCGACCATGCGCGCCACGGAATTGTCGGGGTTACGTGCAATGACGTAGCCACGGTCTTCGATCCACAAGTAAGAGCCGTCAGCCTTGCGGCACCGATACTCGGCCTGGTAATAGGGCGCGCGCTGGCTGATGTAGTCATCAAAAACGGCCATTACGCGTGGGTAATCGTCGGGGTGGATCACATTCTCCCAGGTGAACACACTGTTCTCCAGGGAGTGGCGGGGGTAGCCAAGCATCATGTACCAGCCGGGGCTGCGGTACACGAACCCCGTGTTGGCATTCCAGTCCCAGATACCGTCGCTGACGAGTTCCATCACCGCATGCAACATGTCGGCGTTGAGTTCGGAAAAGTGATTGAGCAGCGGTTTATTGCCGGATGTCTCGTTCATCTGTGCGCTTCCCTGCCGATGCTGGCTCCTACGGCCAGTCTTCATTGATGCCGGTACACCGTGGCTGAGGTTACTCTACATCGCGGCTTGCGCGCTTTGAATAGGCTGAATGTGCTGCTTTAGTGGTGTGGCGATAGGCCATTAATCAGCAGGCGAAGAGACATACGTTGTACTCGCCTGGCACGAGCTTTCACGTCCTTGCAGGCCTTGCTTGCGTGTTCGATAGGAGGCGTATTTCCACATGTTGACCCAAAGCCCTTGCCGCACTGGCCAGGGTGGACAGTGTCATGCCCGCGTCGTTCTGGTCCAGCGCTCGATCGACGGCGGTACGGCTGGTATGCATACGTTCGGCCAGCGCTTTCTTGCTGACCTTCTGCACCTTCATCGCCTCTGCCAATTGCCAGGCAATAACACGCTTCAACGCCCCGGCAGAGACTTCTTCTATGAGCCCATCATCACTGAGAAAATCATCAAAGTTGGAGCCGATATGCTTATTCATGGGATGTTCCTCAGAGCTTGTTTTTGCGATGTCTGGCGGTGTTCAGGTCGACTGAAGGCGTTTTCTGACTCTTTTTAATGAAGCCGTGCAGCAAAACCATTTGGCTGGCGGCCAAGGTAAAAATGACGCGTGCAGCATTTTCACCAAGATCGGTTCGGACCTCCCAAAGGCGATGCTCCAGCTTTCTAACCAACGGCATCCCTTGCGGCCATCCGAGTTGGACCGATTTTATGTCAGTGCCTATAAGTTTTTTTGATTCCCTGGGCAACTCCATCAGCCAGTCACGCACGGGCTCGTTGCCAGCCTCCGTTCGGTAAAATGCGACGCTCAACACGAGAGGTAGGTTGTTCATGAAGAGTGTACCAAAATAGGTTCATGAGGCAATCGGCGATTGAGGTGTCTTTTCGCGAAGATTGGTCAGAGCCTGGCACTTATTTTGTGAGTTGCTGAGGTTGAAGGGTTTCAAAAAAAATCAGTAAAAATAAAGCGTTATGAACTTTCTGAAAGGTGGGTGCGAGAATAATTTGCCATGCGTAGGAAAACTTACTCCGGCGCGACCATCCGCGTTCGAGGCCTACCGTCCGCGTTGTGCTGATAAATCGCCTCCGGCTGGCCCAGCTCATTGAAAAACACTTGGCCGATGCCCGCCGAATTCCACAGCCGTTCACCCGCCTCGGCATGCTCCGGGATATGCGGTACTACCTGCATGGTGCGTCGGCGTGTGAAACCGTTGAGTGGCGAGCGCGGTGAGTAGAGCCAGCGGTTGAGGCGGTCGAACCACTCCAGTAAGCGTGCCGGGAACTGGTTCTTGATGCCGCTGCTGGTGATCTGCCAGATTTTTGGGCCAGCGCTGCGGTGGCGAATCAGCACCTCATAGACGAACGAGTAATGCACATCGCCCGACAGGATCACGTAGTTACCTGGCGTGCGCGAGTGCCGGAAGATATTCAGGATCACCTGGGCGGCGCCGCGATGGGCCATCCAGTTTTCGGCGTCTACCAGCAATGGGTAGCCGCACCAACTGAAGACTTTCTGCACCGTCTCGATCAGCTTGACGCCGAAGATTGGCGCGGGCGAGACGATGATGGCCGACGGGTGGTCCAGCAAGGCCTGTTGCAGTTCGCTCAAAGCCTCCCAGTCCAGCAGGCCGGAGGGTTGCTTGAGCGCAAACTCACTGCGCCAGCGCCGGGTGCGAGTGTCGAGCACTACCAGCGCGGGTGTGGTGGGCAGCACGTAATGCCAGTGCTGAAATTTCAGCAGGGTTTGCAGCAGTTCATCGTGCGCAGCGGCATGCAGGTGGTTGTCTTGGGGCTTGGCGGCCAGCGCCTGGGTGTGTTCCAACAGTTCACCAAACACATCCGGTTGGTTGCCCCAGCCCTGGCACAGCATATAAGCGAGCAGGGCATTGCCGATGATGCGCTTGGAGAATGGATGACCGTAGGCGGTGGCCTCCCATTGGGCGCTGAGGTTCCAGTCGTCGGTGATGTCGTGATCGTCAAAGATCATCAGCGTCGACAGGTGCGCGAAAACCCGCGCGACGCCGGGCAGGCCATCACGGAACCGATCGACCTGCACTTGCTCGTGGTCGTAGCGCAGTTGCTCCGGCGCGCTTAATGACGGCGGCTGTGGCGTGATCAGGGTCCAGGGCGTGGGCGACCACACCAACAGGTACATCGCCAGCACTTCGGCAAACGTCACCAAGTGGTTGTCGGCGGTACTGCTGGTAAAGATCGGTTTTTTCACACCGCCGAAAAAGCGTTCGCGCAGGGTCTCGTTGCTGTCCAGTGCGGGCAGCAGATCCGCGCGGTGGTAATAGCTGGCGCGATGCCCGTAGAGGCTGGCGCTGTCATCCACCACGGCGCCTTCCAGGTATTCGTCGAACAATTCCAGCCGTGCGATCAGCGCATGAATCGCCCGCAGCATCGGCCCGGCCACATCGTCGGCGTAAACCTGGTCGCCGCTCATCATCAACAGCGCCGGGCGCTCAGCCGGTGCGTGTGCGTCAGCCAGCAGGCGGTCTACGCACAGCAAACCGTCATCGGCGTGGTGGTGAGGTTTGCGGCAGGAACCGTGCACCAACTGGTGGATGCGGCTATGCAATACGAAATTCGCCGACGATGCGTTGGCATACAGCAGGTGCGGTGCCCATTCGGCAATGCCGCTGCCGTCCACCAGCAAGTCGTAGTCGATCATCACGTCCAGCGGCAGGGCTTCGCTCAGGGAAACGTCAATCAGGTGGATAAAGGCGTGGCGGCCAACCGGCACGATTTGGCACTGCTGGGTGTCCAGATCGATGGTCAGCGTTTTGCCTTGAGGCACTTGCAGCTTTAAGCGCAATGGCAGGACACGACTGCCCACCAGCCAGATCACCAGGCGCTGGGGTTCCAGGCGTCTGAGCATGGGACCGGCGATCACGGCGGGCAGGGTATCGGTTTGGGGCATGAAAAGAGCAGCTCACAAAGGGTTGAACTGAAAAGGGTAGCGCAGAGGATGTCGCTGTTTTGTTAACAAGGCGCAACGCTGGGCGATGCGCTCCTTGGCTGAGATCAGAGGCGTCGCACGCCATCTGATTTGTGCTGCAGTATCACTCTAGGTAACCTTTTCCGAGGGAGTCCAGGGACGTCTCATTTGACTTCGACTGCGTATTATTTTTCGGGGCGTTACCGCCGGTCGTCGAGGGTTTTTCGTCTGGCTTGGCAGGCGTCTGCTGGAGTTGAGTGATCTGGTTGAGGTTGTAGGAATGAAACGAATTACCGATGTTCATGGGTAAAACCTCTTGCTCAATAGGAGGGATCTTCTCGCATCAATACTCCCTTTGACTGCGCGCCCACTCAGTGGCATTGGCCGGGTTAACGTTCCCGGCCATAGGTTTCTGCATGTTTGATATTTGTAGGGCTGAAGGTGTTTCAGACAGACTTGGGTACCGTAAACCTGAACTCGCTGCCACGCCCCAACTCACTCTCAGCCTCGATCCGCCCGCCGTGGGCCTGCACGATACCTTGGGTGATATACAGCCCCAAACCACTGCCGGTGGGGTTGTTTTCGGTCTGGGTCCAGTAGCGATCAAACACATGGGGCAACTGTTCAGGCGCAATACCTTCGCCGGAGTCGCGCACCGAAAATACGATGTCTTCGCCATTGCTCATGGCACTGATGCCGATATTGCCCTGGCGCGGGGTGAACTTGATGGCATTGCCGATCAGGTTCGACAGCACCTGGAACAGGCGCTCCGGGTCGGCATGGATCAGCAGGCCGGGTTCGGCGTTGAACGACAAGTCGATGCCTTTCTCCATCGCCAACGGCGCGAGCAGCGAATAGGCCTCTTCGAACATCTGGCTGACGTCCAGCGACACGGGTTTGACCACATAGCGCCCGGCCTCGATTTTCGAGGTGTCGAGCAGGTCTTCCAGCAGCACATTCATGCGCCCGGCGGCCTGTTGCATGGTGTCGATGGCCGAGGAAATCCTGCGCGAGGTGTGTGGGCCGTCGGAGCTGAAGGCTTTTTGCATCATGCCGCAGAGCATCGAGATGACCGTCATCGGGTTGCGCAGATCGTGGGATACCACCGCCACCAGCTCATCACGCGCACGCACGGCTTGCTGTTCGCGCAGTACTTGGCGTGCCAGGTCATTTTCCAGGGCGGAACGGCGCAGGTCGTTGGCGGCAAACCGGTCGCCGTGGCTCCACTTGGTGGAGATGCCGGCCATTTCGACTTTCCAGATTTCAAACGAGGTGCGTGGGCGCAGGCGCAAACCGGCGTCGGAGCTTTCCAGGTTCAGCGGCTTGTTCGGGTCACCGCTCCAGTTGATGTTCTCTTTGACTTCCGGGCGAAACCACAACACGCCGTTATCCACAGGCTTAGGCAGGCTCATGGCCAGAACGCCGCTGCCCACTTGCTGGAACTCGGCGGCAGGCGGGTACACCGACGTCAGGTTATGGCTGGAAAACACCGGCTCGCCACTTTCTTGCAGCCACTTGTGCAGCGCACGAATCTGCGCAGGCTCGGGGCAATTGCCGTAACGGTGCAGTTGCTTGTCTTCGATGATCGCCACGCCGCCCGACAGGGTCAGGTCCATCAGCACCTGCGGCTGCTGGGCCAGGCCATCGAAGACGTTTTGCTCCGAGGCTTTCATCGCCCGGTCCAGCAGTGCCAGGGCTTCGACTTTCTCTTCGCGCTGGCGGCTCAAGTCCAGGGCTTCCATGGCGCTGATCTGCAGCGACAACACCTGGCCGATGGTCTGGCAGGCAACACGCAGGTCGTTGGGCACCAGCAAAGGCTCGCGGTTGCCGCAACTGATCAGGCCCCACAGCTTGTCGCCGGCCATCAACGAGATGCTCATGGACGACAGCACGCCCATGTTTTGCATGTATTGGCAGTGAATCGGCGACACGCTGCGCAGGGTGGCAAAGCTCAAGTCCAGCGGCTGGTCAGTGCCCGGCCGCAGCTTGGGCAGCAGCGGCACCGGTTCGTAGGCAGCGTTCGGGATGATGCGCAGCCAGTTGGTGCGGTACAGCTCGCGGGCCTGCTCGGGAATGTCGGACGCGGGGAAAAACAACCCGTTGAACAGCTCCATGGACGGCGCCGACGCTTCGGCAATCACCTGGCCGTGGCCTTCTTCTTCGAAGCGATAGATCAGCACCCGGTCGTAACCGGTCATGGCCTGGATCTCAGCCACGCTGATTTCGTACAGCGCCTGCAGGGTCTTCGCCGACTGCAAGCGTTGCAGCATCTTGCCCAGGTCACTGGTACGGCCATTCAGGGCGCGGGGTTTGAAATCTGCAAGGCGCGGTTCGAATTCCAGCACCAGCACATTCTGATGGCGATGCAGCAAGCCTTCATATTCAGCACCATTGAGCGTGACATGCAGCGCCGGCGCGTCAAAAAACGCATTGTTTTCAGCGATTGATTGCACGGCTTGCGCGGGCTCAACACCGATTAACTGGTGCAACGGCTGGCCCAACAGCGCCTCGGGCGCGTGGCCGAACAAGCTGGCCACGTTGGCGCTGACCTGAGTGATGTGCAGCTCAGGCTCCGACAACGTCAACAGCACACCGTGGGGCTGGATCGCGCCCGGGAAGCGAATCGGTTCGTCGGCACAGTTGGCAAGCAGTTCTTCAAAATCTTCGGGTTTCATAGCAGTACCTCCTGGCTCGCGAGCCATTGCTCAAAGCCACTGAATGTGGAACGGGCCGCATCGACCGCGCGCTGTTTTGCGTCAGCATCCAGCGGCAGGCGGCCCAGGTAATCGAGAAAGTCTTTCCAGCGCCGACCGGTTTCGGCGCCGTATACATCAAGGAACGCTGCGCCGTTATCGGCGTGTATGCCCAGGCGCCGAGCCATTTCCCGGCGCAGCACTTGGCCGCCCAGGGTCGCGCCTTCCAGTACATAGAGGGCACCGAGGCAGGCAGCGGGGGTGTCGAAGGTGGGGTGTTGGGTGCAGCGGGGCAGGGCGTCGATGGCGTAATCATTCAAGCCAAGGGCGCGCAAGTCGCCCAGCAGTGTGGGTGTTTTCACACGCAGCACAGCGTCATATCCGTCGGGGATCAAGCCACTGTCGTACAGCGCCGCTTCCATCGGCGCATAAAACCCGTAGTACGCCTGGAGCAAGCGCCGATACCAGTTGGCATCCAGTTGCTCAGAGAAAAACGGCAAGCGCTTTTCCAACGCCACATGCAGCAAACCCGTGCCTGTGCGCAACGCTTCCAGCAATGAGGGCGCACTGACGTCATGGGCCTGTGAATGCATTCAATAAGCTCGAACTGTGGGCCTTACGGCCATGAATGACGCGTGAAATGGGCGACGATTCTACACAACTCATTGCCGTCAACTGTACGCACAAGGCGAAAAGCCTGACCGGCGGATCAGAAAAGTCGCTCCTTGCGTAATGAATGACCACAGAGCATTGCAGCAAGTTCGGTTTAAGTGATGTCGCGGCGCTATTAGTGCATGGAGGCGCCTTGCTGGGTCAGTGCTGTTTGCACGCACTCAACCAGGTGTTGCGCACTCCAGGGCTTGGGTAAAAAACGTACCGAGCCGCCGAGTTGCGCCGCCAGCTTGGTATTGCCCGAGGTCAGCACCACCGGCACCGACGGCCAGCGATGTGCGACCACCTTGCTCAAGTCATAGCCATTGAGTAACCCCGGCATCTGGATATCACTGACGATCAGGTCCACCGGGTCATCGCCGCGTTCCAGATAAATCATGCCTTCATCCGCTGAAGGAAACGACGTCACAAGCGCGCCGAAGTCCTCCAATACATCCACCATTAACGCTCGAATGATCTCGTCGTCTTCCAATACCAAAATCGATGGCTGAGCCATGATCCTTACTCCACCATCAGGGTTCAGTAAGGTGGAGTGGGCGCTGGCTGAATAGGTTCGATTGGATGTTTTTTAAACGATGGGTGGTCGTTTTAGAGCGGTTGCGCGGGGTTGCCCACAGCGGCACACGAAGGTGGATACAGGCATAATTGGCGCACCGTTGCCCGCTGTGGAGCCCTGCATGAAGTACGCCCTACTGACCCTCGCCCTGATCCTCAACACCGCCCCGGCCTTGGCGGCCGGTGATGCCGAGGCGGGCGGCAAACTGTTCAGCAAGACCTGTGGCGGCTGCCACAGCATCGGCGAAGGCGCACGCGGCGGCTTCGGGCCTGAGCTGAACGGCATCATCGGTCGACCTGCCGGCACCACCACCGACTATCAGTATTCCGATGCGATGAAAAACTCCGGCGTGGTCTGGACCCGCGACAAGCTCGCCGCCTATATCGAGGCGCCGAAGAAGGTGGTGAGCGGTACGCGCATGATCTTCTGGGGTATCAGCGACCCGGAAAAGATCGAAAACATCCTGGCCTACCTGGAAACCTTCCAGCCCAAGTAATCATTCGCGCACGTTCCTGAACAGCATCAACCGCGCACTTTCATGCAGCCCACGGGTCAGCCCCTGCAGGCGCTGAAACTCTTCGGGATGCTGCTCGGCCACATCTTCGCGTGGCGTTTGCGAGGCCAGGTCATGCAAGGTCGGTGAGCCGCCGTCGTGCTGCATCTGCAACAGAAAGTGCTGGGTCACACCGCCGATAATCGGGAAGGTGCCTTCGTGCAACACCAGTGGCACCACACGTTCGCCTTCCGGTGCCGGTTGCTGGATATCGCGGCCCATCGCACCGTTGCGAAACGGCACGCCCGCCATGCCGGCCACGGTCGGCAGCAAGTCCGCCAGGCCCACGGCCTCCTCGATAACGCGTGGCTCAAGCCCCGGTGCGTGGATCAGCAGCGGCACATTGTTGCTTTCCAGGCCCAGTTGCTCGAAGGCAGGCGCCATGTGCGGAATCTGGCTGATGCGCGTGTTGTGGTCGCCGAAGAACACAAAAATGCTGTTGTCATACCAGCCACCGGCCTTGGCGATTTCCATCAGGCGACCGATGTTGAAGTCCAGTAAACGTACTGCATGGTATTGCTCAACACTGCGTGAGCCGGCGGCCTGTGCTTGCTCCAGGGTTACGTTGTTTAACTGAAAACCGTCGTTTTGTTTTGGAATGGTGAACGGCCGATGGTTGCCGGAGGTTTGCAGGTAGGCAAAGAACGGCTGGCCGTTGGGCACGGCGCGCAATAACGAGTCGCCTTCCTTGAACAGGTCCAGGTCAGAGATGCCCCACACGTCCACGCGGGGCGAACGCCAGTGGCTTTCGTCAAACAGCTGCACGCCATCGATGCTCTGGCGGATCAGTGCATTGATATTCGCCCAGCCGGCGTTGCCGCCGATCATGTAGAACTTCTGGTAACCCTCGAAGGCGTTAATCAACGTGTGTTGGCGCGTGATCAGCGGGTTGCGCGTGGCGGTCTCCTGGCGGGTCACGTCGGGCACGCCGGTGATGCTCGCCCACACCGTTTTGGCAGTGCCGGTGACGGGCACATAGAAGTGTTTGAAGAACCAGCTTTGTGTCGCCAGCTTGTCCAGGTTCGGCGTGGGGTTCAATGGGTTGCCATAGGCGCCGACCGCGCTGGTGCCCAGGGACTCGAGCATAACGAAGACTACGTTGGGCGGGCGCTCGCCGGCCAGTTTGTAGGGCTGCACGCCTTGTTCACGGCTGAAATTCAGCTGCTGCGCGTCAGGCCGCTCAACGCCCAGGTACTCGGCCACTTGCGGGTAATGCCTGCGCACTTGGGCTTCATCGAATTGCGACTGGCCAACCTTGAGCGTGTCGTACAAAAACAGCACCGGGTTCAGGCCCACGGCGGCGACCTGGCTGTTGCCGGAGAAGAACGCATCGCTCCAGCGCAGCGGCACCGGGTTTTCCAGGTTGAGGTTGGCCACGCGGCCCAGCAGGGCCAGCAGCACCATGACCACACCGATCACGGACACCGACGCCACTGTGAGTTTGCCGATGATTTTTGGCGCACGATCCAGGGTCAATCGCTCCAGGCACACCAGCGCCCACACCCACAAAGCCACTGCCGCCAACCAACAGGCAGTTATCCACAGCACCGGGTAGGTTTCCCACACCATCTGTTGAGAAATCTGCGCGTCTTGCAGATAGCGCATCACCGTCGCGTTGATGCGTACGCCGAGGTAGGCGTAGTGGCCGAAGTCGATGATGTAGATAAGGCCAACCACGGCCAGTGCAATCAGCAGATAGACGCGTGCCAGCCAGCGCAGGGCAGGCAGGGTGATAAGGTTCCAGCGCGGCAGCCAGGTGAGCACGGCCACGGGTAGCAGGAGCAACACCGCCAGGCGCAGGTCGAAACGCAGGCCGATGCCGAGGGTTTCCAGCAAGCCCTCGGTGTTTAAATCCAGGCCGGAAAAGCTGATTAAAAACACCAGCCGCAACGCCGCCAGCAACACAAACACCAACCCGATCGCGCCCACGCCATAGCGCAGGCGGCGTGATTGCAACGCAGTCATCATTAACCTCAACTAAATTTCCTTAACACCACAAAGCAAATGTGGGAGCGGGCTTGCTCGCGAAAGCGGTCTGTCAGCTAACGATGTTCTGAGCGACACGCCGCATTCGCGAGCAAGCCCGCTCCCACAGTTTGAATTGCATTAATCCAGCGACGGCGCAGTAGCCCATCAACAGCGGGTCGACCAGGTAATCCCAATAGTTCTCGGACGCCTTGAGCCGCAGCGCAAATGCCAACGTGCCCACCGCCAGCATCCACACGGCCAACCTGTTGCGCAGCGCCAACATCAACAGCGCCAGCGCACCTACCAGCACAATCATCGGCCGAGGGTTAAACCCCCAACGGTACGGGTCGACATACGTCAGCCCCATCGCCGCCGGGTACAGCACCAGGCACAGCCCGCCAAACAGCACCAACAGTTGCACCTGATGTGCCCGACCAAGCGGCTGCACCAGCCCCAACCGGCACACCGCCACCCACGCCAACAACACCAAGGTGCTGATCGCCAGGTCATCGGTAAAACTGCGCACATACGCCGCCAACGGCAGTTCATTCACCGGAATAAAGCTCAGCACTACCAACACCGGCAACAACCATGGCCGCCACGGCGCGGTAAAACGCAACGTGCTGAGCAGCACAAACCCCAGCAATACAAAACTCAAATGGGCTTGCCACAACCCCATCATCACAAGCGCTCCGCCAGCCAGGCTTCGTTGAAGCTGACATGTTTGATAAAAGTGTTATTCCACGAGTACACCAAGTGGTACATGCCGTCCGGGCTACGGCTGAAATACGGGTACTCGTACTCGAAATCGCAGCCACGGGGTTTGCACACGCGGTAATCCAGGTTGCTCAGAAAGCGCTGTTCCAGCGGCAGGCGCTTGGCACCGCTGGAGGCGCGGAAGCCTTCGCCGATGATTTCTTTATAAGCTTCGGGAGAGAACGGTTGGCCGAGCGGGTCCGGCGACTCATCCAATTGCACCACCGTGCGCCATTGCGTCATTTGCGCGTCGGTGCCGTAGAGGCTGAGCTTGAAGCGGCCGTCCTGCAGGTCGTTGAGGGCGACGAGTAGACCGTCGTCCTCAGTCCCTACGGCCGCCAGTGATGAATTGGGGTTGGCCGGTTCCAGCGGGAACGGCTCGCTCCAGGTTTGCCCGGCATCCTCAGTGCGGCTGGCGAGCACGCGGTGATGGGTTTCACCGGCGTAACGCAACATCGCCACGGCACGCTGGCCGTCCTGTACCACGATGGTTGGCTGCAGCGAATGTTTGCCGCGGCTGATACGGAATTTGTCGATCACCGCGCCGTCGGCACTCAAATACAGGTACTCGGCAAACTTGCCCATGAACTCGTGATACACCGGCAGGCCAATCGAGCCGTCAGCATGGAACACGGGCGCGGCACGCACCAGGGTGCTGATATTGAAAAACGGCGACGTCACCAATTGCCGAGGCGCCGACCAGTTCGCGCCGAGGTCATCGGAGACCATCACGTTGATCGCACTGGTGGCCCAGCCGCCGACTGACACTGACACGTAAAACATCCACAGGCGTTTATCCGGCCCCAGGGCAATTACCGGGTTGCCCAGCTTGCGAATGTAACGCTGGGTGCCGTCGCGCGTGCTTTCCCGCGTGGCCAGCACCTGCTCGCCGCCCCATTCGCCACTGCGTGCATCAAACCGCGCCGTGCGCACCTGCACATCGGCGGCGCCTTCGCGCGAACCTGCAAACCACACGGCCATCAAGTCGCCACCGGGCAGGGCGGTCACGGAGGAGGAGTGCACAAAGTCGGTGAGCTGTGACGATACAAAACGGCTGGTGTATTGCGGGGCTGCCGCCACCTTCGCCGGGCTCGGGGTCGCCTGGGCAAACGGCGCCAGCACGTGGGGCGGATGGCTGAGCCAGGCGGCAATAAACACGCCTAGCAGGCTGAAGATCAGTAGGGCGCAGCGCATAGGGAACCTGTGAGAAGAAAGGAAGACTGCGCACGTTCATCCGGCAGGCGCTTCCTGCGGCCGGTGGGCATGCATAACGACAGGTGGTCCCGTACCTGCCGGCACAGTGCAAAACCAACCTTAGCGCAACCTTAGTTGGCAACGAGCCGTAACATCTTTAGCTGAATAGCGCGTACCGGAACCCGGCATGATTCCGCCGTTTCCTACAGAGATTTCGTTATGCGCCTACTCCTCGTCGAAGATGACCGCGCCCTCGGCCAAGGCATTCGCGTGGCATTGGGCGCCGAAGGCTACACCCTGGATTGGTTGCAAGACGGCCTCAGCGCCTTGCACGCCCTGCGCACTGAAAGCTTCGACCTGCTGTTGCTCGACCTCGGCCTGCCGCGCCTCGATGGTCTGGACCTGTTGCAGCAACTGCGCGCCGGGCAACACGACCTGCCGGTGCTGATCCTCACCGCCCGCGATGGCACCGCCGAACGCATCGCCGGCCTGGATGCCGGCGCCGATGACTACCTGATCAAACCCTTCGACGTCGAGGAACTCAAAGCCCGCGTGCGCGCCCTGTTGCGCCGCAGCCAGGGGCGCGCCCAACCGATGCTCGAACACGCCGGCGTCAGCCTCGACCCGGCCACCCAACAAGTGCGCTACCAGGGCGATGAGATCATCGTCACTCCGATGGAATACCAACTGTTGCACCAACTGATGGTGCGCCCTGGAAAAGTCGTGACCCGCGAGCGGTTGTCCCGTGCTTTGTATGGTTGGCAGGACCGGGTTGAGAGCAACACGCTGGAAGTGTTGATCCATAACCTGCGCAAGAAGTTATCCACCGAGCTGATCCGTACCGTGCGCGGTGTGGGCTATGTGCTGGCGCTCAAGCCATGAGCTCGGTACGCGCGCGCATTCTTATTCCGGTGCTGGTGCTGATCCTGCTCGGCGACGCCCTGATCAGTTGGCTGGTGCTGCGCGACAGCCACCACGAAATCGAAGAAGTCTACGACGCCCAACTCGCCCAAAGTGCCCGCCTGCTGCAAGGCGTACTGCGCCAGCGCGATCCTGGCGACGCAGACTGGGGCCGCCTGTATGAGGCGTTCGACCAGGCCATGAGCCGCGTGGGCGAGGAGGGCGTGGCCCATCCTTACGAGACCCGCCTGACCTTCCAGGTCTGGCGCAGCGATGGGCAACTGCTCATGCGTTCTGCCGAAGCACCTGTCCTCACCGCACCGCCCACAACCCTCGGCGCCCATGACCTGATGGACAGTGGCAACGAGTGGTGCGCCTTCCTCCTCGCCGACCCGCAACAAGGCCTGCTGATTTGGGTGGGCGAGCGCGACGACATTCGCCAGAGCGTTATCGAGCGCATCGTGCGCCACACCCTATGGCCCAGCGTGATTGGCGTGCCGCTGCTGACCGTGCTGATCTGGCTGGCCATCGGCTGGGGGCTGAGGCCCTTGCGCACCATGGCCCGCAAGCTGCGCGGGCGCAACACCAACGCCCTGCAACCGCTGAACGTCAACCCACTGCCGAGCGAACTGGAGCCGATGCAAACCGCACTCAACCGGCTGCTGGTGCAGATGGACGACCTGCTGGAGCGCGAACGCCGCTTCATCGCCGACGCAGCCCATGAACTGCGCACGCCGTTGGCTATCCTGCGCATCCACGCCCAAAACGCCCAAAACGCTGCGACTGAAGAACTACGGCGCGAAGCCCTGGACTTTTTGGTAAACGGCGTAGACCGCGCCACGCGCATTGGCAGCCAACTGCTGACCATGGCCCGCATCGAGCCGCAACTGAGCAACCCCGTGCGCAAGCCCGTGCAACTGACGGAACTGGTGCGCGAAGAACTCGCCGAGCTGACGCCACTGGCCATGGAGAAAGGCGTGGAGCTGGTGCTGGAAGGCGATGAAGAATGTTGGGTACAGACCGAGCCGGTGGCGTTGGCGATTGCGCTGCAAAACCTGGTGACCAATGCACTTAACTTTTCGCCGGTGGGTGGCGAGGTGCGGGTGGTGATCGGCGCGCAAGGTTTGAGCGTGGAAGACCAAGGGCCGGGCATTGATGAGGCGGAGATGGGGCGCTTGTTTGAACGGTTTTACAGTCGGGATAACGCCAATGGCGCGGGGTTGGGGTTGGCGATTGTGGAGATGATTGTGGGGAAGATTGGGTGTGGGTTGACGTTGAGTAATTTGGAGCAGGGTGGGTTGTGTGCGCGGTTGAGCTTTACGGCTTGCGCGCAAGCGCCTGCGGGAATTTCACACCGTTGAGCGTGTGGGTGCCGCAGTCACAACCTGGCTTCATCTGTTCGGGGGTCAATTGGGGGTTAACCTTTTGCAGCAGGCCTGTCTCGTCGACCCACAAGCCGCTGTAATAGCTGGACTCACCTATTCGCACGTATTCGTCTTTGTCATTTTCATGCAGCGCAACCATCCAGAACACGGGCTCCGGGCGATCCAGGCGGGCGTTGGCTTCGCTGAACACCTTGTCCCATGGCTGACCGACTTTGGACAGGAGAAATCGGAATAGTGGCGTGTAGTCAAAACCGTGTCGTTGATGGCTATGCATTGAAGCGCGTGTGGACAGTGAGCGCTTTGCGCTTTTGGTATGCCGTTCATTGCGATAAGCGAAACAGCTACTGTGGTGCACACCGTGGGTCCGGGTGTTGACTGAGCGGTAGAGGTGGGGCTTTTTCTCTGAAAGTGGAAGCCTACGCATGAAATTCGGACTCTTTGAATGGTTAGCGCAGAATGGCCATTACGCGTCGCATGCTAAATATAGCGACGCATTTTTTGGAAAGACCAATGAGGTAAGTTTTTCGATGCCTTCGATTTGCAGAGGCGTAAGCAGGTAGTCATAGACACATTCGTGTTCATTTTCCCAAGCCATGATGGGTAACAAGTCGGCAGCGTTCAGGCTGAGTGGAATTTCAGTCGAAATAGTGTCGCTTCCCGTCGGGACTACGTAGATAAGGTGTTTCATGGATCTATCCTTCTCTTGTCGTTTGCGTTTTTAGTCCGTTCACCTGTTATAGGGTCGAATTCTCCCAAGTGTTTACCTCGCTTGTTGTACATCTCTACCTTGCCCCGTTCGAAGTCCCATTCGTAGATGTTGCCATGTGGCTCTTTCCACCGAGGCCTAAGCTTGCCTCCTCCCTGGACTCCGGATTTGGAGGGAGCACGTACAGCATCTGGAAAGGCGGTTAAAAACGTTGGACTCGGGTGATACTTGTGATCCCCAGCCCAAACACTCACCACCACATACAGCGGTCGAACCCCCGACTCCACCGGGAACACCAGAATAAAATCCCGGTACTGCGGTGGGTAAATCGGGTTTACCAGAATCTGCGCCGCCTTCTCCGTGGGCGGATAGATCCAGATCACCGGCGCTTGCGGCGCAGCTTCCAAGGCGGGAATCCCCAGCGTGTCGCCCGGATCAACCGCAGGCGTCCAGATCAGCTCCACGCCCTCACCCAAATCCGCCACAAACTGATCGCCACGGCTTTGGAACTGCACCACATCGATCATCTGCCAATCGGGGTTGTTGCCCGTGTAAAACCCATAGCCCTTTAGAGTGCCATCCTCACGCTGCTCGACATGCAAACGCATCTGCGACCGCGCCCGTTGCAGCGAGCGTAATTGCTCCTCGCTGTACAGCGCGCTATCGCCCAGCGCCGATGGCCACAACAACGCGACCAGCCCCGTCAGCAACCCACCGGCGACAGTTCCAACCGCAGTCGCTGCCGACTCCACTGTCGCCGATCGCAACGCCAATTGCCCCAAGCCGACAGGCAGGGCACTGCCGCTGATCTTGCGCAAGGCAACGGCGCCACGGCTGTGTACCTCGCGCCCACCCAACAGGCTGAAATGGCCATAGTCCTTGATCAACTCCAGCGGTACGTAGCCGGTGGGGTCGCTGTAGCGAATGATGCCGTTGGCGAGTTGGCAGGGTTTGGTGAACACGCAGCCGGGCGGTTTGGCGAGTGTTGGCGCTGGGGTGGGAGGCGGCTCAAATAAATCAATTGGCGGTGAATAGGGCACGCGCTTCGGCTGCGGCGTCAGGATCCGCCGTTTGAGTTGTTCTTCTTCGGTGATGGGGTACGCGCGTTCTGACATCACTGGCTCACTTCCTTGTGTGGGAGTGAGCCTATGAGGTGGGAGCAGTGGCTGATGTCGGCTTCGTTCGATGGTTGGTGTGGGAAAAGGAGACTGGCGTTTGGTTAGCCAGGACTGTTTCGATTATTGCGATTTTCGTTTGTTTCGTTTAGTTTTGGCTCAACCGAATTGCGTAACGCCGGAGCTGCATCATGATCACCAATCAACTCCCCAAAACGATCCTGCCGCTGGAAAAGGAAGTCGAAGCCGCCGTGCAAGGCCAGCGAGAGCTGGCGTCTCTGCTTTCGACCAAATTTGAAACCCAGCGCATCGACATTTTTGACAAAGAAGACAAACCGCACACTCTCGTACTCCCGACCTCAGCCCTGCGCCTGTTGGTAGATATCCTGGGTGAATTGGCTATCGGTAATGCCGTCAAGGTTGTACCGGTGCATGCCGAATTGACCTCGCAGGAGGCCGCCGACCTGCTCAACGTTTCGCGCCCGCACTTGGTCAAGATGCTGGAGGAGGGCGCCATTCCGTTTACAAAAACGGGCCGGCATCGGCGAATCCGGTTTTCGGATCTGATGGCGTTCAAGCAGCGCCGTGACGAAGAAAGCCAAGAGGCAATGGAAGCGCTGGCGCAACAAGCTCAGGCGTTGGGAATGGGGTATGACGGATGAGGTGTTCGCCGTTTACCGCGGTATACGATGCGTGTGTTCTCTACCCGGCGGCACTCCGGGATTTGCTGATGTGGCTTGGTTTGTCGGGACTGTATGCGGTGATGTTGTTGTTTCGAATGCTCGGGCCTATTTGCTGGGGATCACTCTGGTTGGCTTGCTTATCTTTGGCCTCCTCGAAAGAAAAGGCATTTACCCCCGTCCCAGCCTCATGACATTTTTCGTCACAAGGCTCGGCTTTGATCATTTGGTTTTTAAAGCTAAGTTCTCGCTCGTCGCTGCCAATCAGCGACCGGGCCTGGAAACCCGTGGAACAATAGCGCACAGGTGCCACTATTTTTATCACGATTGCTGGTGTTTTGTGCCAGCATATCCGTGTTATGGCGGCTGTGCGCGGGAGGCCCTCGGGTCTGCCGGGTTCCTATTGTCCCGGTTTTCCAGCCTGCGCATAGCTGCCACCCATTCGCCTGGAAACGAACGTGGCGGCTCTTCTCTACATTAGGAGTTAAGCCAATGAGCGTTTTTGATAGTTCGTACCCACACAGCACCATCGTCATCACCGCCCAACCCGGAGGTGCCCAATGATCAACCCACCTCTCAACAAAACCCTCGGCATCATCACCTTCTCCACCTGCGGCAAACAGCCCAATCTGCACCGTCTATTCCGCGTCAATGCTGGCGTGCCCATTCGTGATGCCCTGGAGCATGCTTCCGAGTTGCTGCACTGCTCCAAAATGCTCGCGTTGGATGCGGCCATGGAAAAAGGCGCGGACCGTTATGCCTGGGCGGCGCATTATTTGGGGGAGATGGCGAAGGCGGTGGTGGATGATTTGGCGAATGGGATGTTGCCCAATGGGGTGATGGAGGAGGGGGAGGCTGTTTCGGTGTAGGCGGGTGGTTTGAGGGTGTGGCGGCTGGCGTCATCGCAGGCAAGCCAGCTCCCACATTGGTCGGTGTACATCTGTTGAAGCAGTGTTAGCAGTAAAAAAGACCTTGGGACGCCAGGGTCTTTTTTTGCCTGCAGGGTTCAGATCAGACGTGCGCGATGTGTACGGCAGCGAGGTGAAGTCGATCATGTGCCTTACCGTGAGCGGTGTATGACGTTTTGCTCGCGTATCTGTATCTAACGCCCTGCTTTTCAACGCCCTACCATGGCACCCAGCACAATAATGCAGGAGTGACACCATGCCCGAAATGTCCAGCTGGCTTGCTTATGGCCTGATCTCCCTCGGCATGGTGCTGACGCCCGGGCCGAATATGATTTATCTCATTTCCCGCTCGATCTGCCAGGGGCTTACGGCCGGGTTGATTTCCCTCGGTGGCGTTGCTTTGGGTTTCCTCGTTTATATGTTCTGCGCGGCGCTGGGGATTACCGCATTGGTGATGGCGGTGCCTTTTGCCTACGACGCGCTGCGGCTCGGCGGCGCGTTGTACCTAGTGTACCTGGCCTGGCAGGCGGTGAAACCGGGTGGCCGGTCGCCGTTTCAAGTGCGGGACTTGCCCCAGGACAGCCCGCGCAAGTTGTTCATGATGGGCTTGGTGACCAACCTGCTGAATCCCAAAGTGGCGGTGATGTATTTGTCGTTGTTGCCGCAATTTATTGACCCGAATGGGCATGGCAGTGTGCTGATGCAATCACTGATCCTGGGTTTTACGCAGATTGCCATCAGCGTGAGCGTCAACGCGGTGATTGCAATGATGGCGGGCTCTATCGCGGTGTTCTTCGTCACCCGGCCGAGCTGGCAGGTGGTTCAGCGTTGGGTGATGGGCTCGGTGCTGATGGGCTTGGCCGTGCGGATGGCGGTTGAAGGGCGGCGGTGAGGTCACTCAGCGCGCCATGACGTTGACGATTACATGCAAGATGAACGCGGGGCTGTAGCAGGGCTGGCCGTGTTCGTCCTCGATCCGCCATATGGAAGTGACGGTACACGTCTCTTTGGGCGCGGCGAATTCCACCGTGATATGCACCGGTTGGCCGGGCAGTGTTTCTGCAATGGGGATTTCGCTGCTCAGACTGCGCAGGTGTGTGTCCATCACCACTTCCAACGGCGCGCCCGTGGCGGTGCGTCGGGCGATGAAGTATTCACCGTCCACGCGGACCAACTTTCGAGCGCGCCAGGGGCGGGTGCCGAGGTTTTGAAGCTCCCAGGTTTTTTGAAAGATTTCACCGGGCAGCACAACGGTTTGGTCGGGGGTGGTTACGTCTGCGTTGAAGACGGCGATGTCACTCGTGTCACGCAGGCCGATTGCTCGATTGGTGATGGCCATTGAGTTGGCGTCCGTCGGCGCGCCCGCCAGGTCAGCGAAATAGCGGAACAACAGCAGCGGTGAAACCTGTAGCGCTTTGGCCAGCTTGATCAGCGTCCGTACCGAGGGATCTTGTGAAGCGCCGCCCGCCAACCCGTAGAGGTAAGTTCTGGAGATGCCGGCTTCGTTGGCCAATGTGGTCATGGGTTTGCCCAGCTCTCTGCTGCGTCGGGTAATCAACGCCCTCAGAGTGTCCCTTGTTCTGACCGTCATGCTTCACCTTTGTACGCCAAAAAAGACAACCTGCTCGCCGCTGCATTTAGCGAGGTATGCACACTACACGGCGCGCCTGTCCTTGGAGTTCCGGCGTGTGTTGAATTCCTTTTCAGCGGATTTGAAAGGTAACTATGACGTCTTACTTTATTGAGGGGTTGTGCTTGGTATTGGCCTTTTTGTTGCTCCTGGGCCGAAAGATACGTTAGTCATTCGTCAGGCTGTCAGCCGTGGCCCTCTCTGGGGAGTGGTCGCCATCTGCGTGCTCGCCGACATCCTTCTCATTGTTTTTGGCATTTCGGGATTGGGTTCGTTGTTGGCGCGCCGCCCAGAGATAATGGCGTTTTTACTGCTATCAGGCGCGGCTTATCTGCTGTGGTTCGGTACTCAACGCTTACGAGCGTGCATCCGCAATCAATCCATGCCGGACACGCAAGGTGGCAATTCGCAACGCGGACTTTTACGCACGGCGATAGTCCTTGGTTTTGCCAACCCCTACGCCTGGCTCGACACAGTGGTGCTGATCGGCTCTATCGGCGCAGCCAAACCCGCAGGCCAACAAGCACTGTTCGCGACAGGTGCCATGACAGCGTCATTAATCTGGTTTGTGCTGTTGGCGCTGGGATGTCAGCGGTTGGCCTTATTGTTTCGCGCGCCCGTAGTCTGGCGATGTCTGGACGCTGGCGTCGCCGTATTGATGGTGTACTTGGCTGGTATGTTGATCACTGACTCACTGGATATCTTTCAGGTAGTCCTTGAGGGTAGTCAGCGGGGCGCTTAGCTCGTCAAGGCTGCTGGCCTGTTGTACACCGGTGGACAGTTTAAGCAGCTCACGGCC